>CAZJSO010000001.1:0-3969 GCA_964548795.1 uncultured Dehalococcoidia bacterium
CCCTCATAGCCACCAGGGCCACCACGGCGAAGGCTTCATTTATCTCCGCTATATCGATATCGGCGGCAGCCAGGCCCGCTCGTTCCAGAGCTTTTCTGGCCGCCGCCACCGCGCCCAGCCCCGTTAGCTTGGGATCCACCCCGGCCACTGCCATGGAAAGCACCCTGGCCCTCGGCTTTAGCCCCAGCGAACGGGCCTTTTTCAGGGACGTAAGCAGTACTGCCGCTGCGCCATCGCTGGCAAAGGAGACTGTAGCTGAGGTAATTGTGCCATTTGGCTTAGCTATGGGATCGAAGGCCGCCATGAGCTGCAGGGAAGTATAGGAGCGGGGATTCTGATCTCGGTCAATCACCCGCCTCAAGCCATTCTCCTCCACCTCCACGGGGACTATTTCCTCACGGAAGCGGCCCTCCTGCTGGGCTGCCACCGCCTTTCGGTGGCTCTTCAAGGCAAATTTCTCCTGCTCCCTCCGGGAGATCTGATAGAGTTCGGCCAGGTTCTCGGCCGTCAACCCCATAGAGGAAGAGGAGGGATCAACGAACTGGAACCTTCCGGGATGGAGGTCGGCGCCGGTCCCCTCCGGCAGATGGGTCATGCTCTCGATTCCTCCAGCGATAAAGACCTCTCCGTTCCCGGTGAGGATCGCCTGGGCCGCACTGTGTATGGCCGCCATGCCCGAGGCACACTGTCGGTTGATCGTCTGGGCGGCTACCTCAAAGGGAAGGCCAGCCATGATGGCGATGTACCGAGCAACGTTCATCGCCTGTTCACCCGTCTGGGTAGCACAGCCCAGGATCACATCTTCCACCTCCCCCGGCGGGAGCCCGGTCCGACGAAGAAGTTCTCGAATCACGATGATGCCCAGTTCATCGGAGCGGACGTTCCTAAACCAGCCCTTCTCCGGGTGCGCCCGGGCTATTGGAGTACGCAAAGCCTCAATGATGACGGCCTCGTTCACCCTGGCTGTTCCCCCGGTGGATTATAATCCAGCCGTAGTAAGCGGGTCAATGCAGATGTCAGCCTCGGATTCCCTTGAGGCAGGCAAATTTAGTTAAGTTGATATTAACTGTCAACATAAATTATAATAATGTGGATTAGATGACGACCAGGGCAGAGTTGATAGAGGAGATCACCGAGCTTCAGCGGCAACTGCGCCGAGCCCTACGGCAGCATAGACCCGAAGCCTGGATGGAACTCAATCTTACTCCGGCCCAGCTCAAGAGCCTCTTTTTCATCTCCAGGGAGGGGAGCACCAACTCGAGGAAGCTAGCAGCGGCACTGGGCGTCACCCCATCTAACATGACCGGCATTGTTGATCGGCTGGTAGAGCAGGGACTGGTGAGTCGGCAGGAGAACCCTGAAGACCGCCGCATGCTGTTACTGCGGGCTACCGAGGAGGGCGAGGCACTCCTGGCCAGGCTGAGGGAAAGTAGAATAAGCCAGTTATCTGGGCTCCTGGCCCACTTGAGCCTGGAGGAACTTGCCACCCTGGCTCAGGCGCTCTCCTCACTGGTCAGGGCCGCTGAGGCATACAGAGGAGAAGTCAAGGATGAGCATGATCGAAGTTGAAGGCCTGACCAAGTTGTTTGGTCAGTTCACCGCAGTAGACCACATCTCCTTTCAGGTAGAAAAGGCTGAGATATTCGGCTTTCTGGGCCCCAACGGGGCAGGTAAGACTACCACCATGCGCATGCTCTGTACCCTGCTGCGACCAACCGAGGGCAGTGCCAGGGTCGCTGGCTTCGACATACTGAAAGAGCCCGGCAGGGTGAGGCAGCACATCGGGCTGGTGGCAGAAAAAATCATCCTCTACGATCAGCTTACAGCAGCGGAGAATCTGACCCTCTTCGGCCGGCTGAACAATCTCCCGGAGAGGGAAATCAGGCAGCAAATAGATAAGTGGCTCAGCCGTCTCCGCATGGAACAATGGCGGGGACAGCAGGTAGGGAAATTCTCCACGGGCATGAAGCAGCGCATCAACATCGCCCGGGCTCTCCTCCACCACCCAGATGTCCTCATCCTGGATGAGCCTACCCTGGGGCTTGATCCTCAGACCACCAGAGCCATCCATGAGTTTATTGTCGAGCTACGCCAGGAGGGGATAACCGTCGTGCTCACTACTCATGATATGGCAGAGGCAGAGTTCCTCTGCCAGCGGATAGCCATCATAGATAAGGCCAGAATAGTGGCTATCGATACTCCAGGGGGCTTGAAGCGGCTTCTCCCCAGCGGGGACACAGCAGTGATGGACATTGAAATCCCCAACCTGAGAGAAGACATGGTGTCCCGGTTGGGAGAGATTGAGGCCGTGGCCTCTGTCACGCAGACGGACACCTATCGAATCAGGGTCCACGCCAGGGGCACCAATAGGGTAGGCACGATTGTGGGCCTCATCACCTCCGAGGGGGGCCAGATCAGAGCCATAAACACCGTGGAGCCAAATTTAGAAGACGTTTTCCTGCACCTCACTGGACGTGAGATGCGGGATGAGGTTAGCGAGAAGGTACTTTCGGCCCATGGGCACCGCTGGCGACTTGGTGCTCACCGTCTTTTCCTTCATCGGCCTGGGGATCATGATCTCGGCCATCTCCTCGGAGCAGGAGACGGCCATGACCATCATGATGACCGTAATGTTCCCCATGATCTTTCTCTCCGGAGCTCTTTTCCCCATCCAGCAGATGCCAGCAGCGATGCAATGGATCTCCAGGGTTATACCACTTACGTATGCCGTGGAGGCACTACGCAAGTGCATTGTGCTGGGCACTGGCATCTCGGGGATGACGACCGAGGTCTGGATAATGCTCGGCTTTGGCCTGGTGTTCTTGGCTATCGCCATACCGGTCTTCAGCAAGGTCATTACCAGGTAAAGACATGGCACAATTAACAGGCGGGGTCACAGCGATGGAAATACCGCTGGAATTCACCAGCAAGCGGCTGTTAGAGGCATATCTCAAAATCGGAGCCTAACCTTGTGGCTTTTCCCACGTTTTATATTTAAGGCTCCTTAAGGGGGAAGACTATGAAACTTTGGAAAAAGGCATTGCTGGTGGTGCTCATATTGGCGTTGGCCGGGGGTGGCTATGCCATCTGGCACCAGGTGAAAAGTCCGGCTGAGCCCACCCCGGTCAGTGGCCAGGTCGTGGAAGTGCAACGAGGAAGCCTGATCAAGACCGTCAGCGCCAGCGGCAACCTCGACCTGCCGCATCAGGTAAGGTTGACCTTCGGGGTTGGCGGGGTGGTCAGTGAGGTGAAAGTGGACTTGGGCGATGTAGTGAAAAAGGGTCAGGTGCTGGCCAAGCTGGAAACGGACTCCTTTGAGAGGGCGGTGGCCCGAGCCAAAGCCAGCCTTCGCACGGCGCAGATAAACCTGGAGAAGCTCGAGGAACTTTACACCCCAGCCGATAGGGCCCAGGCCGAGGCCGCGGTACAATCGGCCGAGGCTAACCTCGCCGCGGCCAAGGAGGACCTGGAGGATGCCCAGCAACCTTACTCCGCCGCCGACCTGGCCCAGGCCGAGGCCGCGGTACAATCGGCCGAGGCTAACCTCGCCGCGGCCAAGGAGGACCTGGAGGAGGCCCAAAGCCCGTACTCCGAGGACGACCTTGCCGCAGCTGAGGCAAGGGTGCGTGATAAGCGAGTAGCTCTCGAAAATGCTCAGAGGAATCTTACCGTCGCCCAGAAGAATTCCGAGCTTGCTGTCCAGAAGGCTCAGGATGACCTGGACAACGCCCAGAAAGCTTACGAAGACTACGTTAAAGTTCACATTGGCCATCTCACCAATCCCGACATCGCCGAGCGAAAGGATAAACTCTGGGAGAAAGTCCTTCAGGCCCAGGATAATCTGGAAATTGCCCAGCTCCAAAGAGAGATCTCCATGGCTACTGCAGAGAACAACGTTTCTCAGGCCGAGGTGGCTCTCGCACAAGCCGAACAAGACCTGGCAGATATGAAGGAGGGGGCCGACCCCGT
>CAZJSO010000001.1:4069-9455 GCA_964548795.1 uncultured Dehalococcoidia bacterium
AAAGGTACAGAAGGCCCAGGCACAGGTGGCCACTGCCCAGGCCTCCCTCGATAAGAAAAAGGAACAACTGGAGGATATCAAGGAGGGGGCCGACCCCGTAAAGGTACAGAAGGCCCAGGCACAGGTGGCCACTGCCCAGGCCTCCCTCGATAAGGCCAGGGAACAACTGGAGGACATAAAATCTGGTCCCGATCCGCTGGATCTGGAGCTGAAGCAAATTCAGGTGCAAAATGCTCAGCTTTCGCTGGACGAGGCCGAGGAACAACTGGAGGAGGCTACCTTGAAAGCACCGTTTGATGGCGTGGTGGCTGAGGTGAAGATTAAGGCGGGGGACAGGGTCTCTGGCGGTACGCTAGTGGCTCGACTGGTGGATACCTCACGGATAGAAGTCGACGCCACGGTGGACGAGATTGACGTGGCCCAGCTTAGACCCGGCCAACGAGCCCTTATTACCCTGGATGCCCTGCCGGAAGCCAGGCTTCGAGGTAAGCTGGTGGCCATCTCTCCAGTGGCCACAATCCAAGCTGGAGTGGTCACCTATGCCATCCGCCTGGAGGTTCAGGCAAGCAGTGAGCTTGGCTTACGTGAAGGCATGACCTGCCTGGCCAATATAGTGGTGGAGCATAAGCAGAACGTGCTTCTCGTGCCCAACCGGGCCATTAAGACGGTTAACGGCAAGAAGGTGGTGGAGGTAGTGCTGCCCAATGGAAAAATTGAGGAGCGCCCGGTCGATCTGGGCTCGAGCAACAGCCAATATACTGAGGTACTGCAGGGGTTAAAGGAGGGAGAGAAGGTCCTGCTGCGAACCACAAGCAAGTCAACTCGCTCCAGCGTCCGGCCGGGAATGATAATGCCGGGGATCGCTCCTCGTCCTCCCCATAGGTAGAAAGGTGCTTCGATGATTCGAATGGAAGGCATCACCAAGATTTACAAGATGGGGCAGGTGGAGGTACCGGCCCTTCGGGGAATTAGCCTGGAGATCAGCACCGGGGAAATGCTGGCCATCATGGGCCCCTCCGGCTCAGGGAAATCAACCCTGATGAACATCATGGGCTGTCTGGACCAGCCGACCTCGGGAATCTATGAACTTGAGGGCGTTCAGGTAAGCCAACTGAACGATAACCAGTTAGCGGAGATCAGAAGTAAGAAGATCGGCTTTGTCTTCCAGACCTTCAACCTTTTGCCCCGCACCTCAGCCCTGGCCAATGTGGAGCTGCCCCTGATCTACAGCGGGGGAGCCAACCGCCGACAGCGAGCGCTGGAAGCTCTCAGAAAGGTGGGAATAGCTGAACGAGCCGGGCACCGACCCAACGAACTCTCCGGGGGAGAGCAGCAGCGAGTGGCCCTCGCCCGGGCCCTAGTAAGCAACCCCTCACTTATCCTGGCCGATGAGCCCACCGGGAACCTGGATTCCAAGACCAGCCGAGAGATCATGGAGCTCTTCACCCAGCTCAACCAAAGCGAGGGGATAACCGTCGTGCTGGTTACCCATGATCAGGAGATGGCGCACTATGCCCGCCGCATTATACACCTCCGTGATGGCCAAATAAGCGATGAGGAGAGCCAAAGTTGAAGCTGCTAGAGTATTTGTACCTGGCCCTCCGTGGGCTTTCGATTAACAAACTACGTTCGGCCTTAACCGTTCTGGGGATTGTCATTGGGGTAGGGGCCGTCATCTCACTGATGTCGGTGGGTCGGGGAGCGGGAGCAGAGATCACCTCCCGGATACAGAGCATGGGCACCAATCTGCTTTTCGTACGTCCCGGGGCCGTCTCTGAGCGAGGGGTGCGGCAGGCCATAGGAACCAGAACCACGCTGACGCTGGAAGACGCCGAGGCCCTCGCCGACCCACTGAAGTGTCCTTCAGTGGCCCTGGTAGCCCCGGAAGGCTCAGCTTTCGTCCAAGTGGTGGCGGGGAGTGAAAATGTAAACACCCGCGTTCTGGCGGTTACTCCAGAATATGAGCCAGTGCGCAATTTCACGGTGGCTGAAGGAGAGTTCATCACTGAGCAGAATCTCAAGGCCCGGTCCATGGTCTGTGTCCTGGGCAGCGAGGTGGCGGAGACACTTTTCGATGGCAACGACCCGCTCGGTCAGGTGGTTAAGATCGCCCGTCGCCCCTTCCGAGTCATTGGGGTGCTGGAGGAAAAAGGCGGCACCAGCTTCTTCAGCCCGGATGAGACAGTGGTGATTCCGCTCACCACCGCCATGTACCGACTGATGCCCCGGCGCACTGCCCGAGGAGGGCATAATGTAGGAGTGATAAATGTGCAGGCAACGAGCGAGGAAGAGATTGATGCCGCCGAGGAACAGATACGAGCCGTACTGCGACAGCGGCACCATCTCATTGATGGTGAAGACGATGATTTCACCATCACCAGCCAGAAGGATATCCTGGGAACGCTAAAGGGGGCAACCAATGTGCTCACCATACTGCTGGGCAGCATCGCCGGCATCTCCCTCCTGGTCGGCGGGATTGGGATCATGAACATCATGCTGGTCACGGTCACCGAGCGCACCCGGGAGATCGGCATTCGCAAAGCGGTGGGGGCTAAAAGGCGTGACATCCTGCTTCAGTTCCTCATCGAATCAGCCACGCTGAGCTTCTCCGGCGGGTTGCTGGGGATACTGCTGGGCTGGGGGCTATCACACCTCATCTCCAGCCTTAAGATCGGCGGCCAGGTGATACACACCACCATTACCCCCGACATTGTCCTGCTAGCGGTCTCCGTGACGGTGGTGATCGGCCTCTTCTTCGGCATCTACCCCGCCCTCCGCGCCGCCCGACTCAACCCCATTGACGCCCTCAGATACGAGTAAGGCAAATATCCGAATTCTAAGCACTAGTCTGTAAAGAGGCGTTCGACGTCCATTTCTTCCAGAGCCTGTGCAGCAAGCTATTGCCTCCCGCCTTTTAGTAGTTTATAATTCACTGGCGGATGGCACTGGTAGGGGTGGTTCTGGGCTCAAAATCGGACGTCGGGGCAATGCAGCCAGCTCTAGAGGTCCTGGAGCGGCTGGGTATCGAATACGAGGTGAATATCCTCTCCGCCCACCGTAACCCGGAGAAGGTCCGGGAGTACGGACTTAGAGCCGCTGAAAAGGGCCTGGAGCTCCTCATCGCTGCCGCTGGAAAGGCCGCTCACCTGCCCGGGGTCCTGGCTGGCTGGACCGCTCTGCCCGTCATTGGAGTACCTCTGTCATCGGGCGAACTAAAAGGCCTGGAGGCTCTTCTTTCAATAGTCGAGATGCCAACTGGTGTCCCGGTGGCCTGCGTCGGAATTGGGGCGGCAGAAAATGCAGGTTATTTGGCCGCTCAAATTCTGGGGCTAAAGCACGATAAAATAAGGGAAGCTTATCAGAGCTATCGCCGGGAGTTAGCCAGGTAGAGGTATCCCCTGGCCCCTGGCAGCCTTACCAAGGCATAAAGCCTAAAATCTAGGGGGGAAAATGAGCCAGGAGAGCGTAATCGTAAGAGTAGATTCCCTGAGGGACTTTGTGGTAAAGGTGTTCCAAAAAGTAGGTGTCCCGGAGGATGATGCAGCCACCATAGCCGACGTGCTCATAGCCTCTGACAGGAGAGGCATAGGCTCCCATGGCGTTGCCAGGCTCTCAAGATATGTGAAGGGCATAAAGGATGGGGTAATGATACCAAAGTCGGAAATAAAGGTCGTCCATGAGACGCCCATCACTGCTGTTGTGGATGGTGGAGGAGGTCTTGGTCAGCCAGTGGGGGTATGGGCTATGAACTACTGCATAAAGAAGGCCAAGGAGCAGGGGCTCGCCTTCGTTGCCGTGAGGAACTCTAACCACTATGGGATAGCTGGCTATTATGCCATGATGGCTCTCAAGGAGGGACTGATAGGAATCTCAATGACCAATACAGCGCCGCTAGTTCTGCCTACTTTTGGAAAAGAGGCAGTAATAGGGACAAACCCTATAGCCATAGCTATTCCTACAGGTGAAGAAAAGCCCTTTGTCTTCGATGGGGCCACAAGCACAGTAACCCGAGGAAAGCTTGAGGATTATGATAGGTATAATAAGCCCATTCCCCTAACCTGGGCCACAGATGCGCAGGGAAATCCCACTTCCAATCCGAGGGAAGTCCTGGAGAACCTCCTGGAGCGAGGGGGAGGAGGGCTTCTCCCTCTTGGCGGAGCCAAGGAGGAAGAAGGAGGGCATAAGGGATATGGGTTGGCCGTTCTGGTAGACATCTTCACCGGCGTCCTTTCGGGGGGGCTATACGGCCCGCTACCTTATAAGGACAAAAAGGCGCCCTCAGGGGTGTGTCATTTCTTCGGAGCCATAAAGATAGAGTCCTTCATTCCAGAGGAACAGTTCAAGAAGTCCATGGACAACTTCATAAACATTCTAAAGAACTCGAAGAAGGCAGAAGGCAAAGACAGAATCTTCGTTGCGGGAGAAAAAGAGTTTGAATTCGAGGAGAAGTACAGAGAGGAGGTCGCTTTATATTACAAAGTGGCGGAGAACCTTCGCTCAATAGGAAGCGAGCTGGGAGTAAAAGCGGACTTCTAAGAAATCGCCCAGCAGGAGGTAAGAGGTGATTGACCGGTATTCTAGGCCGGAGATGAAGCAAGTCTGGTCGGAGGAAAATAAATTCAGCCTCTGGCTCAAGGTTGAGCTGGCTGTCTGCGAAGCCTGGGGCCAGCTTGGCGCCATTCCCCAGGAGGCACTGGAGAAGATAAGGAATGCTCGCTTCAGCTTGGACCGCATAAAGGAAATCCTCCAGGTCACGCACCATGAAACGGTGGCCTTCGTTCGAGCAGTGGCAGAAACTCTGGGGGAGGAGTCGAGATTCATTCATCTCGGGCTTACCTCCTCCGACGTTATAGATACCGCCCTCAGCCTCCAGCTTCTGCAGGCAAGTGACATCCTGGAAAAAGATCTGGATGAGCTCGTGGCCGCCGTTCGTGAAAAGGCCTTAGAGTACAAGGATACCATCATGATGGGCCGAACCCATGGCGTCCATGCCGAACCTACCACCTTTGGCCTCAAACTCGCCCTCTGGCTGGAAGAGCTGAAGCGAAATCAGGAGCGCCTAGCCCAGGCCAAGAAGCAAGTCAAGGTGGGCAAGATCTCCGGGGCGGTGGGGACCCACGCCACCGTACCAGTGAAAGTAGAGGAGGATGCCTGCTACAGATTGGGGCTGGAGGTGGCCCCGGTATCCAGCCAGATCCTGCAGCGAGACCGCCATGCTCAGTTCGTCACCACCCTGGCCCTTCTAGCTAGTTCTCTGGAGAAATTCGCCACCGAGATAAGGGGGCTCCAGCGAACGGAAATTCTGGAGGTCGAGGAGCCCCTTGAGGAGGGCCAGACCGGCTCTTCAGCCATGCCGCACAAGCGCAACCCCGAGCTTTGCGAGCGA
>CAZJSO010000001.1:9465-40796 GCA_964548795.1 uncultured Dehalococcoidia bacterium
CATCTGCGGCCTAGCAAGGCTTGTCCGGGGGCATGCTCTCACCGCCATGGAGAACATTGCCCTCTGGCATGAGCGGGACATCAGCCACTCCTCCACCGAGCGTATTATCCTGCCCGATTCCTGCCTCGTGCTGGACTACATCCTCAGCCTCTTCACCTACATCATGAAAAATATCCAGGTCTACCCGGAGCGGATGAGGCAGAACCTTGAGGTTACCCGAGGGCTGGTCTTCTCCCAGAGAGTGCTCCTGGCGCTGGTGGATAAGGGGCTGAGGCGGGAGAAGGCCTATGAGCTGGTGCAGCGTAACGCTATGAGGGCCTGGAAGAACGAGGCCAGCTTCTTCGACCTCCTCCGGGAGGATAGAGAAATCCCCCTCTCTGAGGAAGAGCTGAGGGAACTCTTCGACTACGGCTACTACCTCAGACAGGTTGACCAGGTTCTCCAAAGGATAGGGCTGAACAAGGCTTAGTTCCCATGTATCTGGCTAAGGTCTACGTCACGCTTAAGCCGACGGTTAATGACCCCCAAGGGCTGACCATCAAAGGGGGACTCAAGATGCTGGGGTTTGGCGAGGTCACCGAGGTACGGGCGGGAAAATACCTGGAGATCAAGCTAGAAGAGCATGACCGAGGCCAAGCTCAGGAGAAGGTAAGGGAGATGTGCCAAAAGCTCCTGGCCAACCCGGTGATCGAGGACTACAGGTTTGACCTGGAAGAGGCCTAATCTCTAAGCTCTTTAGCTGGTAAGGTGCTCTCCACCAAAAGCCTTCTCAGCTCAATTATCATAGAAGGAACATCTATCCTCATCGGGCATCTCTCCCGGCACCTTCCACAACCGAGGCAAGTGTAGGCCAGAGGGGCAGCTCGCCCCAGGTCTCCGGTGACAAAGGCAGTCCAGATGGTTCCTATGCCGGCAAAATATTTATCTCCGAAATAGCCCGCGGTGAAGGCAAAAACAGGACACTCGTAGAGGCAACCACCACACCTGAGGCAGTAAAGGGCCTGGCGAAAGAGCTCCTGCTTGGCCAAATCAACCCTCCCCCCATCGAGGAAAATCACGTAGAAATCACGTGGACCGTGAGCTCCGTAGGTTGTCACCTTCTCTATATCGCCGGTCTTGCTGGGTCCCGATATCAGGTTTACGTAGGTCGGGACGGTATAATTGGCATACCGCCAAGTTACCTCAGCCACCTTACAGGCGTCCTGAAAGGTAGGAACCACTTTCTCCATCCCCACCAGGGCTATATGGATAGGGGGAAGTCCAGTAGCCAGACGAGCATTCCCCTCATTCTCTATGAGAAAGAGCGTCCCCGTATCAGCGGCCACTACATTTGCGCCGCTTATTCCCACATCAGCTCGGAAGTACTTCTCACGGAGGAACTTCCTCACCACGGCCACCTCCTGGGCGATGTCCGGCGGGACTTTCTCACCAGTCAAGCGAGTGAGCAACTTCGCCACGTCCTCCTTGGGGACATGAATTGCCGGAGCCAGGATGTGCATTGGCTTTGAACCAAGCTTCTGGACAATGAACTCGCCCAGGTCTGTTTCATAAACCTCATTCCCCTTTCCCTCAAGGTATTCCCTTAATCCCACCTCTTCCCCCGTCATGCTCTTGGCGTTAACTATCAGCTTACCCTTACCAACGATGTCTCCGATTATCTCCAGGGCTTCCCCTGACGTTCTAGCTATGAAAACCTTCCCCTTGTTAGCCCTAATGGCCTGCGCAGCCTGCTCGGTGAGTTCCTCCATCTGCCCTATAGACCTTTCCTTTATCTTCCTTACCTCCTCAGCAAGCGCCAGGGTGTGAGGGAACTGAGAGAGGGCCCGATCGGTATTGGCGCGGTAGCTGGCTATAGCACGGGAGAGGGCCAGACGTATACGTTCGTTCCCCGCCGCCTTCATGAGCTTTCCTCGATACTCCCTAAAGAAGCTCATCTCTCCTTCTGAGCCTTTTCCAAGATCTGAACCAGGTCAACTACCTTGACCCCCTCGGCTCTGGTCCTCCTGAGTCCTTCCTCCAACTGAAGCAAACATCCGGGGCAAGAAGTTACTATCACCTGAGGTTTCAGCTCCAGGAGTTCCTCCGCTCTTCTCTGGGCCAGGAGTGAGCTCAGTTTGGGAAGGACAACCTCGAATCCGCCCCCGCCACCGCAGCAGGTGCTCCATTCCTTGCGTGTCCATTCCGGCTCCCGTAGCTCCAGATTCTCCACCATCTCAAGTATCCTCCTGGGCTCCTCCCTCAGGCCCAGGTATCGTGATAGAAGGCAAGGATCATGATAGGCAGCCACTATAGGCTCGGGAAGTTTCATGGGGGTCATCCGCTCAGACAAAACCTCAAGGATGGATTTCACCTCGATATCAAAGCCTTCCACAAAGTGAGGATAAAGTTCCTTAAGGGTGTAGGTACAGGAAGGAACAATAACGATCATCCTCCTTACCCCTCTCTTCTTAAGGAGGCAAAAGGTTTTTCTAGCCTTCTCAACGAAATCCTTCTGGAAGCCAAGGAAGTACAAGGGGCCTCCACAGCAGGGCTCCTCTTCGCCAAGGTAGGAGAATTCCACCCCCAGTGTTTGCAGGACTCTGACCGCCGCTCTTAAGAGCTCACCCCCTCCCTTGCCGGCCGATAGGCGAGCATAAATACCAGGCAAGTTAAATCCAAGCTTCCCTATAGCTCGGGCAAGTCTCGTGCCCCTCTCCACTCCCACCAGCTCCATTTTCCTGATAGCAGAGGTCATAGACCTGGCTGCACCTAGAAATTCATAGCCGCATCCAGTGAAGAGAATGGTCTGCCCCCCATCATTCAGCTTTAGTCCTTTGGTCCAGGACACCTTCTCCCTGACGGGCAGGCCAAAGAGGTTAGCCTTCGAAACGATGTTTTCCCTTAAAAGCTGAATTCCCTCGGGTATTTTTACTTTCTCTCCCAAATCACACCCACGCTGATTATCGCACCTAACCAGGATTAATAACTCCCTTAGTGCTGGGAATGTCCCCCGAAATACGCTCATCAATTCTACTGGCTGTATCCAGTGCTCGCCCTAAAGCCTTGAACAGAGCCTCAGCCTTGTGATGATCATCCACCCCGTAAAGGACTTGGGCATGGAGATTGAACCGTCCCTCAATGGCCAGGGACTCCAAAAAGTGACCAATTAAGTTAGTGGGGAGTTGCCCCAAGCGCTCCTGACCAAAGTAAGCTTCTATTTGGGCATATCCCCTCCCCCCCAGGTCTACAGCCACCATAACCAGAGCTTCATCCATTGGCACCAGGGCATGTCCCATACGAAAAATCCCCTTTCCCTCCCCAAGAGCCTCCCGGAAGGCTCGGCCAAAACAAATAGCTACATCCTCCACCGTATGATGCTCGTCCACCTCAAGGTCACCCTTGGCCTCTAACTCCAAGTCAAAACGGGCATGCTTAGCCAGTTGTGCTAGCAGGTGATCTAACATTCCCAGGCCAGTATGTATCTTTGATTTCCCGGCCCCGTCAAGTATGAGGGTAAGAACTACTTCAGTCTCGCCAGTCTGTCGGGAGAAGCTTGCCTCTCTACTCATGTTTCCTCCGATCCCTCAAGCTGTGAGTCTGGCTGGGGACTTCCTGCTCCTCATACCCCATAGCTTGAAGATAACATTCCCTGGAGCAGTAGAAATGCTTCGGCGGGTCATCCCACCTCCAGTCATAGAGGACTTGAAAATTTCTTCCACATCTTTCACAGACTGCCTCAAGGAATTCACCCTCTCTATGCTCGAATGGATTCCAACGGTTAGGGGATTTTGACTTGGACGTAACCGCTGCTGTTGTCCCTCGCTTTACTATTCGGCCCGTCTTCGGGTCCCGAAACCTTTTAAGTCTTTCATCCCACACAAGATTCATCTTCCGCTCTTTACCACGCCTAAAGTAACTTCCTCCCCACCTAGGCGGCACTTCTCCACCCAGGCTCCTTCAGGTGGTTGGCCAAGGATAAGCTTTCGGGAGAGCGTTTCCCCTTTGATGTAAGCGGCGAATTTATCCACCACTCCTCTAACTTGAGGGCTTCCCTGGTAGTACGTCTCAATGTAATCAGCAATGTTAAAACCAGCGGAGCGGCGCATTAGCTGCAGGCGATGCACCATTTCCCTGACCATTCCTTCTCCGGCCAGCTCCGGGGTGATTTCGATGGCTACCCCAACCTGATAGCCTCCCTCACCCACCACACTGAATCCATCCCTGCCCAGCTTCTCTGGGTCGGTGGTAAAGGTTACCTCTTTGACATTCAATTCCTCAGCTATTTGAGATTTGAGTTGCTTAAGTCGCTTCATCTCCCCGGGGGAGCGGAGTTGAACCATGGCTACCTCTAGTGGCTGACGAACCTTGATCCCAGCCTTAGCCCTGGCCGCCCTCCCCAAACTTACCGCTCTCATCACCAAGCCTATATCCTGAGCCAGCCTCTCATCAATTCGGGAGAGGTCAGCCAGGGGAAAATCACAAAGATGCACGCTTTCCGGCGCCTCTGGATAGACCGACCGCACCAGGTTCTGGTAAATTTCCTCAGCCAGAAACGGGGTAAGCGGAGCCAAGAGCTTAGAGAGGGTAACCAAACACTCATAAAGGGTGGCATGGGCCGCCAGCTTGTCCTCATCATTTTCGCTCTTCCAGAACCGGCGACGGCTGCGCCTGACGTACCAGTTGGAAAGTTTGTCCACAAACCCCTGAATCTTTCTTCCCGCTCCAGTGGCATCATACTCATCCAGGAGACGGGAAACGTCAAGAATGAGCTGATTAAGCTCAGAGCTAATCCAGCGGTCAAGCTCGGAGCGATATTTCAGGCCTTTTGCCTGCCTGGGATCGAACTTATCAATGTTGGCGTAAATGACAAAAAAGGAATAGGTGTTCCAGAGGGTGAGCAGCGAGCGGCGCAGCGATTCCAACACTCCCTGAGAAGAGAAGCGACGAGCAGCCCCTGGGGGCGAGGCAGTGAACAGATACCAGCGCAAGGCATCAGCGCCATAGCGGTCAATCACCTCCCAGGGGTCCACCACGTTCCCCCTCGACTTGCTCATCTTCTCCCCTTCGGCATCCAGGA
Organism: uncultured Dehalococcoidia bacterium; assembly: GCA_964548795.1. Classification (GTDB taxonomy): domain Bacteria; phylum Chloroflexota; class Dehalococcoidia; order SZUA-161; family SpSt-899; genus CAZYDA01. The sequence goes on from CAZJSO010000001.1 coordinate 14,522, forward strand.
TGTGTCCCAGAGAGAGCACATTCTTAAAGCAGGGTCGGTCAAGAAGGAGTACGGAGAGCGCGTGCAGGCTGTAAAACCAGCCTCGAGTCTGGTCTACTGCCTCGCAGACAAAATCAGCTGGAAAACGCCCATCCTCGAGTAAGGTCTGGTTCTCGAAGGGGTAATGCCACTGTGCCAGCGGCATGGCTCCAGAATCAAACCAGCAGTCAATCACCTCGGGAAGACGGCGCATCCTTCCGCCACATTTAGGACAGCGAAGAATGATGCGGTCAACCCCGGGGCGGTGCAGGTCTTGAAGACACTCCTCAAGCTTGTAGCCCGCTTCCTCCATGGCCTCCTTATGAACCATCTGGCGCAGTTCCTTCCTGCTTCCCGCACATATGATATGGCCACACCCTTCGCAGTGCCAGAGTGGAAGCGGTGTGCCCCAGTATCTCTCCCGGGAGAAGGCCCAGTCAACGTTGTTCTCCAACCAATCACCGAAGCGCCCATATTTTATGTGCTCCGGGTGCCAGTTCACCTCCTGATTGCACCCAATGAGGCGCTGCTTCCTAGCGGTGGTCTTAATATACCAGGAAGGCTTGGCATAGTAGAGTAGCGGAGTATCGCATCTCCAGCAGAAGGGATAAGTGTGGCGGATTGTCTCGCTCCGGTAGAGGAGCCCCCGAGAACGAAGCTCCTCCAGAATCGGCTTGTCGGCCTCTTTCACAAATAGGCCGGCAAAGCTATAAGTGCCGGTGAGCTTCCCCTGAAGGTCAACTGGTTGGACAAGGAAGAGCCCATTTTCCTTGCCCGCCTCGAGGTCAACATCGCCAAAGGCAGGTGCAATGTGCACGATCCCGGTACCTTCCTCCAAAGAGACAAAATCTCCGCCAATGACGGGGTAAGCCTCCGGCGATCCTTCAGGGCCCGGAGAGACGGTAACCTTGTAGTCGCGACTCAGCCGCTTGACTGGGACTCCGAACTTGCCCGGCGGATAAAGCGGCTCATACTCCAGGCCGACAAGCTCCTCGCCCGATACCTGCTCCGATATCTCGTAGTCGCCCTCTAGAGATTCCGCAACCCTTGCGCTGGCCAAAATGAGCCTTTCCCCACGGCCAGCAGCATCTTGGGTTTCCGCCAGCACATAGTCTGCCTCTGGCGCCACGGCCAAAGCAGTGTTCCCCGGCAGGGTCCAGGGTGTGGTCGTCCAAGCCAAGAAATAGGTTGGCTTGTCTGGCGAATAGAGCCTGTGGTAGATCTCCGGACGACCCCGGGCTGGCGATCTGGAGGCCAGTTTAAACTTTATGTAAATCGAAGGATCCGGCGTATCATCCTTGTAACCCAGAGCAACTTCATGAGAGGAGAGTGAGGTGCCGCAGCGGGGACAATAGGGGGTTACTTTATAGCCCTGGTAAATCAATCCCTGGTCCCAAAGCTGCCTGAGCATCCACCAGCAGGTCTCTATATACTCGTTATCGAAGGTAACATAAGGATGCTCCAGGTCAATCCAGAAGCCAATCCGCCGGGTTAGTTTCTCCCACTCTCGAATGTGCTGGGAGACGGACTCACGGCATCTTTGGTTAAACTGCTCTACTCCATATCTCTCGATATCCGGCTTGGCCGAGAACCCCATCTCCTCCTCCACCTCTAGCTCCACCGGCAGCCCGTGGGTATCCCAGCCAGCCTTACGCGGGGCGTAATAGCCCTTCATCGCTTTATAGCGGGGAAAGACATCCTTGAATACCCGAGCCAGAACGTGGTGAATCCCGGGACTAGCATTCACCGTCGGCGGGCCCTCGTAGAGCATAAAAAGCTGCCCATCTCGCCGCTGGTCAACGCTACGGCGAAAGATGTCCCTCTCCTCCCAGAAGCGGAGAATCCTCTCTTCAAGCTGGGGCAGATTCAGCTTGGCTTCAACTCTGCGAAACATTCTACTCCTCAACTTCGACTTCCTCTTCTCGTCGGGGCGAGACCACCACCCGCCGATTTTCCCCCATCCCTATGCTTCTGGTAACTACACCCGGTTGCTCCCGAAGGACAAGATGAATTATACGACGGTCCCTGGCGGGCATGGGCTCCAACGTAATCGCGCGGTGAGTAGACCTCACCAGTTCGGCCACCCGGAGGGCTAGATCCTCCAGGTCTTTCCGGCGGCGCTGCCGGTAACCAGCGGCATCAATCGCTACCCGCACGGCCGACTTGCACCTCCGGCTCAGGATGAAGTTCACCATGTACTGGAAAGTAGACAGGGTATCCCCCCAGCGCCCAATGAGAAGTCCCAGCTCACCTTTTTCATCCTCTATATCCACCTTTATTGGGGGAACTTCTCCCTCCCTCTGGGTTACTCGAACCGTGGCCGGAATTTTCATTAAAAAGAGCAGCTTCTCCACCACCTCCTTGGCTAGCCCGGCTAGGTCAATCTCCTCCGCCTGTTCTCCCGGCTCCAGCGGCGTAACCCGAACTGTGGCCTCTTCACCTCCTATCCCCAGGATTCCTGACTTTCCCTCTTGGAGAACCTCAACCCTAACCTGAGATCTTGATAGGCCAAGCTTACTTAGAGCAGTTTCAATCGCTTCCTCCACCGTTTTAGCACTTACCTCTATTGCTTCCATGGTCTTTCCTTCCCTCCAAAACGCTCTTTTCTTTTTAAGTTGGATCTTGGCCGAACTTATCCCCTCTTACCGGGAACTTTGGCCTTTGGCGTGACCTTCCCTGCGGGAGCACGAGCAAAGAGGCCACCCCAGCCCATGACGAAGTACTGCACCACTATTCCGATGAGGTTCATCACCACCCAGTAGAGCGAAAGCCCACTGGGAAAGCTGAGGGCAATGAAACCAAACATTAAAGGCATCATCCACAGCATCAGGCTGCTCATCTGTTGCTGCTTCGGGTCGGGCGAGGGCATGGTAGACATCTTCTGCAGCACCCACATTGAGCCCATAACTAGCAGGGCCAGGGGGAAATCAGGCTTGGCCAAGTTCATCCAGAGGAAATGGTTCTGTGGCGGCACTGCCTGCTGAATGGCGGGCACGAAGTACAGGTGCTCCGAAAGATCGAGCAAGCGCTCCGGAACAGCGACCAGGGCCTTAATGACCGATTCATACAGTGCAATCCAGATGGGGAACTGAATGAACAGTGGAAAGGCACAGCCTAAGGGATTAACCCCCGCTTCACGATAAAGCTTCATGGTCTCCTGGGAGAGCTTTTGCTTATTTTTACCGTACTTCTTTTGCAGCTCTTGCATCTTGGGCTGCAGTTCCTGCATGGCCTTGGTGGATTTTAGCTGCCGAAGCCGTAGCGGAAGAATAACGACGTTGACGATGATGGTCAGGGCAATGATCGCCAGACCAAAGTTACCCCACAAGGCCTTGGAGAAGAGCATTAGGCCGTTAAGCATGGGCTCAAGCAGCAACGTATTCCAAAGCTCAATCATGTCTTACTCCAGCGGTAAGTTCCAGACCTTAACCCCCGTCTTTGCTTCTAAGGCATGAAGTTTGTTATCCTGGGTAGCTATATAAACCCGGCCGCCTTCCGCCCAGAGATCCGCCAGTATCGGAGAACCTAGGTCGGCCTGCCAAATTTTTCCCCCGCTTATGGGATCAAGCCCGTACACCTGCCCATCCTTCGAAGCCACCACCAGAATTCCACTGGCCATCACTGGGGAAGACCGAATCAGCTTGCCAGTCTCGAAGGACCATTTCTCCTCTCCCGTCTGAGCGTCGAGAGCATATAGCTTGTGGTCCAGTGAGCCAACATAAACCGTTCCCTTCTTCACCAGGGGCCGGGACCAGAACCAGTTCCCGGCCTTGAAAAACCACGCGATCTGTCCACTACGGCAATCAAGAGCATATAATTCCCCCTCCAGGGTACCGACATAGACCTTACCTTCAGCTACAGTCGGAGAGGAAACCACTGCCGCCTTAAATTCCCTCTCCCAGACCAATCGGCCAGATTTCACCTCCAGAGCATAGAAATGATGATTTAAACTGCCAAAGAAAACCTTTCCCTCAGCCACTGCCGGGGTACACCAGATCTTGCCCCCGGCGTCAAATTCCCACACCAGCCGGCCTCCCTCGGCTTCCAGGGCATAGAGTTTGCCGTCGGAGGAGCCAAAGAAAACCTCCTCCCCCACCACCGTCGGGCTGCCGATGATGGGGCCGCCGGCAGAATAGGGCCACTTCTGCCACCCCTTTTTCGCATCCAGGGCGTAAAGCTTTCCATTGTACGCACCCACGTACACTGTCCCCCCCGAAACCTCAGGGGCAGCATAAATAGCCCCAAGTTTCTCCCCAAACCTCCACTCTATCCTCGGGTTATTCGGATTGGAGAGATCTACCGCCTCCACTTTCCCCTTTCTCGTCCCGATGTAGAGGGTCTGCTCAACTACGACCGGGCCTGACCACCCTTCAGGCCGAGCCTTGCCACCATATCCGACACAAGAGCTCAGGAGCAAAGCGGTGAGGAGGAATCCATACGGAACCACCAACCACTTACCCCTAAGCCTCTGGAGACTTAGCCAGCTTCGCTTCCGCATAAGACTAAGGAACAGGGTCAAACCCACCCTTGCTAAAGGGGTGGCAACGAGCAATTCGCTTAATGGTAAGCCAGCCTCCCTTTATAATCCCATACTTTTGAATGGCCTCGTACCCATACTCGGAGCAGGTAGGGAGATAGCGACAGGACTTCGGGGTCAAGGGTGAAATGGCCTCTCTATAGAAGGAGATGAGCCCGAGCATGATTTCCTTCACTCTTCGTCCTCCTGAAGCAGGCCTGCTCGATGGATAAGCCGCTCCATAGCCTGCTTAATCTCCCAAAAACCAGCTCCGGCTGCTTCCCCACGAGCGATAAACACCAGATCCCAACCCGGCTTAACTTTAAGTTTACGACAACTCTCCCGCAATAGCCTCTTTAACCGGTTGCGATGGGTTGCCTGGCCCAATTTCTTACTCACCACAAAACCAAACCGACTTATCTCCAGACCGTTGGGCTTGGCCCGCAGTACCAACAGGCGACTTCCCCAGCTCTTACTTCCTCGAAACACGCCGGCAAAGGTCTTTTGGGTCAGTCGCTGCTTTCGGGGGAGCACTTTGCTTAGGTCTATAGCCACTTCGGTTACAATTCTCAGGGCCGGAGCTAAACAGTAAGTCTGTACCGCCCCTTGAGACGGCGACGGCGCAGCACTTCCCTCCCACCGCGGCTATGCATCCGCGCCCGGAAACCATGTTTGCGCTTCCGAGGAACTCGTTTCGGCTGATAAGTTCTCTTCGGCATCGGGTAGTTCCAGAGACAGAGCCATTATACGTTACTGGTAGCTTGCTGTCAATCGAACTGAGATATGCTGGCCGCCAAGTCTAGAGGGCAGGCTCCAGCACCCAGACCCAAGTCAAATCGGGAAGTCCTGGGGCCTCAAGTTCGACCTCGCTACCGCCGATCTTCCTTACTCTCTCCTTCCCCCTCAGGAAGTCCTCCACAGGGGAGATCGGGTAACCACATTTGGGAGTCTTGAAGTGCATGGGAATGACCACCTTAGGCTTGAGTTGTTCTACCACCTGGGTAGCCTCCTGGGCATCAATGGTATAATATCCTCCTACCGGGGGGAATAAAACATCTACCTGGCCTATCTGAGCTACCTGCTCCTTGGAGAGCACATGACCCAGGTCACCCAGGTGACAGAGCCTTATCCCATCCAGGGTAAAACAGAAGATGGTATTTGATCCTCTCAGCTTCCCACCTGAGGGATCATGAAAGCTGGCAATGCCCCTAAATTCTATCCCTTTGGCCCGGTGTGTTCCAGCTCCACGGATTACCTCGGGTTTCCCTTTCACTGCTCGAGCATTGTTGTGATCTGCATGCTCGTGACTGATAAGCACCACCTCTGCTGCTTCCTCTATCTCGCCATAACTGATCCCTTCGCCCGTGGCGTAGGGATCAGTTATGATCCTTAAACCATCCTTGGAGGCGAGCAAGAAAGCAGCATGTCCAAGCCACCTAATTTTCATGGCCTCCTCCTTAAACTCATGGCTAACCGTTCACCCAGGTGAAGGGTCGCTCATTTTCGCTCCTCGGCCAGTGAGAGAGCTAAGCTCACCAGTGTTCTAGTTGGAATGCCGGTAGCCCCTTTAGAGAAGTAACCTCGCTCCTTCTCCAGGAAGGAAGTCCCGGCGATGTCGAGGTGAACCCAGGGAGTATCCTCGATGAACTCCGCCAGAAATTGGGCCGCAGTGATAGCCCCACCCCACCGGCCACCAGAGTTCTTGACATCGGCCACTTCGCTCTTGTTCTGCTCTTTGTACTCCTCATACAGTGGAAGCTGCCAGAGCCTCTCCCCCATTCCCTCACCCAGCTCCATCAGCCGCTCTATCAACCGCTGGTCATTGCCAAAAGCGCCGGAGCAGACATCCCCTAGGGCCACCTGACAGGCGCCGGTAAGGGTAGCCACATCTATCACTGGGGAAAGGCTAAGCTTTCGAGCATAGCACAGGGCATCAGCCAGGATGAGCCTGCCTTCGGCATCGGTGCTGATCACCTCAATGGTCTTGCCATTCATGGCCTTGAGAATGTCACCTGGCCTTATGGCGGAGCCGCTGGGCATATTCTCCGTGGCTGGCACCAGTCCGGTAACATTGACTTTGGGTCCCAGCTCGCCAATAGCCTTTAGGGTAGCGATTACCGCTGCTCCTCCGGCCATGTCCCCCTTCATCTCACCCATCCCCTCCGAAGGCTTGATCGAAATGCCTCCCGAATCAAAGGTGATCCCCTTTCCTACCAACCCCAGGACATCCTTTGAATTCTCGTCCCCCCGGTAGCTTAGAAGGATGAATTTGGGTGGCTGTTGGCTTCCCTGGGCCACGCCAAGAAGTGCCCCCATGCCCATTTCCTCCATTTGCTCCCTCTCCAAAACCTCAATTTGAAGCCCGTATTCATTCGCTACCTCCCGAGCCGCTTCTGCCATCCGCTTCGGGGTGAGGTAATTGGCCGGCTCGTTGACCAGGTCACGAGCAAAATTGGCTGCCTCCGCCAAAACTTTCCCTAGCCGAATTCCCTCGTTCACCGCCGGAAGCCGAGACCCATCCCGCTCCACCAAAAGAAGCTCCTCCAGCTCGCCCGGCTCGGGGTCGATCGTTTTGTGTTTCTTGAAGGAATAAAGTCCCAGAAGGCCTCCCTCAGCAATGGCTTGGGCCGATAGCCTGTGGTCAATCCCTCCAGCCCCCGCCCCATGGAGGATGGAGGCTGCTCGCTTCACGCCAAGCCTTCGTAAGAAGCGCAGGGCTGCGGCTGTGGCCTGCCGCACCTTATCCAGACCGAATTTCTCCTTCTTCCCCAGACCAACGACTACCACTCGCTCGGGGGATATCTTGCCCAGAGTATGAATCAAGGTGGCTTCACCAAGCTTGCCTTTTATCTCCCCTTTGGCAGCTAGCTGGGAAATAAGGCCTCCGATGGCTTGGTCCACTGCTCCGGTAGCGCCACTGGGAGTTTTCACCCCCTCGAATAGATTCACTAGAATGGCTTCCGTCGAAAGCTCCACTATGTTGCCTGAAATAGCTTTTATCTCCATTTCCATTTTCATGCCCCCAGATGACCATTAATAATTATTACAATTGGTCGCCTATTTATTCAAGGAGGTAAAAGACAGGCCCGGAGCCACTGAGAAGGTGTAGCGGGGTTAGTGTCTAAAATGCCGGACGCCAGTGAAAACCATAGCCAGGCTATTCTTATTGGCAGCCTCGATCACCTCCTTATCCCTTACCGAACCACCTGGCTGAATCACAGCGGTTACCCCACCTCCGGCGGCCACCTCTACCCCATCAGGAAAGGGAAACATGGCATCCGAGGCAAGCACACTGCCCCTGGAACGCTCACCCGCCTTCTTTAAGGCTATCTCCACACTGTCCACCCGACTTGGTTGTCCCGCTCCCATTCCCACGAGCATCGAGTCCTTGACCAAGACAATGGCATTAGACTTTACATGTTTCACTATGCGCCAGGCAAAAAGCAAATCCCGAAGCTCGTCCTGCCTTGGTTCCCTCTGGGTTACCGTCCGCAAGGTCAACTTCTCCACTGAGAAGTTGTCGCGAGTTTGAATCAGAAAGCCACCGCTAATGCGACGGAAATCAAGATCTACCTCTGGGGCAGCCCCAGCCTCAGACATGTCCAAAACCCGCAAGTCCTTTTTCCCCCGGAGCACCTCTAGCGCCTCCGATTCAAATCCTGGGGCAACGACGATCTCATAAAAAGTCTTAACGATTTCCCTGGCCGCCTCTGCGGTGAGTTTACGATTCGAGGCCACAATGCCCCCAAAAGCGGAGAGGGGGTCGCCCGAAAGGGCTCGTCGATAGGCCTCCGCCAGATTCGAGCGGGAGGCCAGACCACAGGGATTAGTATGTTTGATGATGGCCACGGTAGGTTCAGCAAACTCATTCACCACCCCCCAGGCAGCATCGGCATCAAGGAAATTATTAAACGAGAGCTCCTTCCCCCAAAGCTGCCTGGCGGAGGTTATCCCCCACCTCTTCCCCACCTCCCCATAAAGGGCTGCCTGCTGATGAGGATTTTCCCCATAGCGCAGCGGCATAAGCTTGCCCAGGCCAACGGTTAGCTCTTCAGGAAATTCCCCCTCTTGGCGTAGGTAACCGCTGATGGCTGTGTCGTAATAGGCCACATGCTGGAAGGCCTTGGCCGCCAGGCGCCTTCGCTCCTCCAGGCCTACCTCCCCTTGGCGAATCTTCTCCAGCAGGGATTCGTAATCCGCTGGGTCAACCACCACCAGCACGTGAGGAAAATTTTTGGCCGCTGCCCGTAGCAGGGTAGGCCCTCCAATATCAATATTTTCCAAAGCCTCCTCCAGGGTCACCCCGGGTCGGGAAATCGTCTGGAGAAAGGGGTAGAGGTTGACCACCACCAGGTCAATGGTCTGGATACGATTGCGGGCGAGCTCCTCCATATGTTGCGGCAGATCACGCCGGGCCAGAATTCCCCCATGAACGGCCGGGTGAAGGGTCTTCACCCGCCCACCCAATATCTCTGGAAATCCGGTAAGCTCGGCCACCCCCCGCACCGGTATCCCGGCTGCCTCCAGGCCTTTCTTCGTTCCCCCCGTACTGAAAATCTCCACCCCCAGCTCAGCTAACCCCCGAGCCAGGTTCTCCACTCCAGTCTTATCCCACACACTTATGATAGCTCGCATAAATCCCCCTCAGGCGAAAATAGAATAGCTGCTCAATCTCAGCTCAAGCTCCCGATACCGACTAAATCCTCAAAGCAATATCTCTCCGGTAGAAGCAACCCTCAAAATTTATTCGCTCAACGTTGGAATAAGCCTTGGCTCTCGCCTCAGCCAGGTTCTTTCCTCGGGCCACCACGGTGAGAACCCTTCCCCCAGAGGTCACTACCTTCCCTTCCTCCCTCCTCGTCCCGGCATGGAACACCAATACATCCCTATCCAAGCTATCCAGTCCCCCGATGGGGAAACCTGTCCTATAACTTCCTGGATATCCTCCGGAGGCCAGAACCACCCCCACACAAAACTCACTGGACCACTCGATCTTCACCCCCTTCAAGCGGTTATCCAGCACAGCCTGTATGATGTCCACCAAGTCGGTGTGGAGAAGTGGTAGGGTGACCTGGGTCTCCGGGTCACCGAAGCGACAGTTAAATTCCAGAACTTTCGGCCCCTCGGCCGTTATCATGAGGCCCGCATAAAGCACACCTTTATACGGCCTTCCCTCACCCTCCAGGGCTTCGAGCGTAGGCCGCATAATTTTCTCCATCACTTGGGCTGAGAGCTGAGGGGTGAAAAATTCAGAGGGGCTATACCCTCCCATCCCACCGGTATTAGGGCCCTGGTCTCCATCCAGGGCCCGCTTATAATCACACGCCGGGATCATGGGAGTTAAATTCTCCCCATCAGCGAAGGCGAAGAAGCTCGCTTCTTTCCCTTGCAAGTATTCCTCAATCAGCACCCGATCCCCCGCTGAGCCAAATATCTTGTCCCTCATTATCCGAGAGAGCGCCTCTAAAGCTTCCCCCAGGGAGCTGGCCACGATGGAACCCTTCCCCCCTGCCAGACCATCAGCCTTTACCACAATGGGAGCTGATTGGGATTTCAGATACGTTTCTGCCTCCTCAAAGGACAGAAATGATTTGCTCCTGGCACAGGGTATGCCATTTTTCTGCATTAACTCCTTGGCGAAGACTTTACTGGACTCGATCTCAGCGGCTTTTTTCGAGGGTCCAAAGGCAGGAATGCCCCGGGACTTGAGCTCATCCACCAGGCCTGAGGCTAGCGGGGCTTCTGGCCCAACCACCACTAGGTCAACCCGCCTTTCTTCAGCCGCCTGGATCAATCCAGAGATATCGGAGGTGGACAGCGGCAGATTCTCGCCCAGCAAAGCTGTGCCAGCATTGCCTGGCACAGCGAAAATTTCCTCCACCTTGGGACTCTGACTCAGTTTCCAGGCCAGGGCATGCTCCCGGGCCCCTCCTCCAACGAGCATTACCTTCATTACTTCTGCCCTGGCTGAGGTGTCTCCATCTCGATGGCCTTTTCCGCCCCGGCTGGCAATTCAATCTCTACCGGCTCATTAAAGTGAGAAGCATCGAATACCAGAGCCACATCTGTCGTAACGTTGTACTCCTCCCCGGGAAGGTTCAACTCTTTGGAGCTGGTCACCAGTGTCAATTCTACTTTCCCCTTCACTAAGAAGAAGCTACCCTCTGCATACCATTGCTTGGCAGTGGCACTCTTGATGCTTTTCTCAAACTTCTCTGCCTCAGCCTGACTTAGCGGTGAGCCTCCAGTCAGCTCCTGTAGCTTCTTCAAATTCGGCTTTATTTCCACCACCCAACATTGCAACACTCCGATGGCTTCCCGGCCTGCAACTTTGAACTCCGAGGCCTTGAGCAACTCGATTTGCTCCTGGGCTGGATTCTGCGATTCCCAGTAGCCCGCCGGGGCCTTTGACTTCAGCCACTGCGCTGGCATGCCTGGAACATTACCGTGAGTGTAGAATGTGTCTCCCAGGCAATATCGCTCCATTTCAAGGGTCTCCGGCATGCCTTGAGGCCTGGTTTCCTTCGGCAGCTTGATGGTCATCCTCAACCTTAGCTTCTTGTTCGCCGTATCCACGACTCCCGCGATATTATAGTTAGTTGTGCGGTCAATCTTCTGCTCCTTGCCCTGCCCGCTGAGATGAATGGTCTGGCTTAGGTTGAACTGGCAGGTATTCAAGCTGGCTGAGGCAGAAGTTACCTTTTCCAGCAGCTCTTCGTTAGTGAGCTTGACCTTCTGTCCGCATCCCACAGCATAAAAAGGAAATAGCAGCAAAAACAAGGCCAAGAACAGGAATAAAGGCTTTTTCAACTTCCCCCCTCCAAAATGGCTTGCTTAAAGTTTAATCCATCCCTCAAAAGTTTTGCAACTTTTGCCGGCCACTTGCAAGCTGGGAGTAGAGTGACTTATAATTAATTGCTTCGAGGATGAGCTCCTTAGCTGCTGGGGAGTCGTCTAGTGGTAGGACGGCAGGCTCTGGACCTGCAAGGCTAGGTTCGAATCCTAGCTCCCCAGCCAAGACTATATCCGGTGGCGTTGTCTAGCCAGGCTGAATAGCTGCTCTAGCACCTCTCCTGGCAGGTCCACCTGACCAATCTCAATCGGCGGGATCTCGAAACCGTGGAAGTCGCTGCCTCCGGTAACCAGAAGGCCATGTTTCTGAGCCAAGTTGCGGAGCCGCTCCATTACCTTCCCGGAGTAGCCAGGGTAGTAGACCTCCAGCCCCACAAGCCCCTGGCCTTTCAATTCCAGGATTAAAAGCTCAAGATTTCGAATCTCCGCTGGGTGGGCTATCGCTGGTAAACCTCCAGCCTTGGCTATCAGGCTGACAGCTTCGGTCGGGGTTAATCTCTCTCGCTCCACGTAGGCTGGCCCGCCGTGACCGATGTACTTCTCAAAGGCCTCACGGATGCTGGAAACATAGCCCCTCTCCAACATGGCCTGGGCAATATGAGGTCGCCCCACCGACCCACCATGGGCCAGAGCCAAAATGCGATCCCACTCAAGATTGAGGCCCAATTTGGCCAATTTAGAAACCATTCGCTTCCCTCTCTTTACCCGTGAGTCGTGCAAGGATTTCAGCCTATTCCTGAGACCCGCATGGTTTATATCGATAAAGTAACCCAGGACATGGACCTCCTGCTCATCCTCCGCACTAAGCTCTACGCCAGGAATAACCAGCAGATGAGGGAAATGTGGTGCCTCAGCCAGGGCTGGTTCAACTCCTTCCACCGTGTCGTGGTCAGTGATAGCGATAACCTCAAGGCCGAGGCTGGCGGCCCTTTTTACCACCTCCTTGGGAGAAAGTCTTCCATCAGAAGCTGTAGTATGGAGGTGGAGATCGCCTTTAAGTCCACTGATCACTTTGGGCGTTATCCTTCCACTTTAAGGTCTATCCGCCTTATCTCCAGGGCTCTCCCGCTTTCATCAGTTTCTACCAGAATGGAATTGAAGATGATCGGTCCCTTGCCCACCGAGAGACGATGGGGCATCCCGGTCAAGAACCGGCTAATCGCTGCCCGGGCATCGTCCCCAATGACTGAGTCCTCCGGTCCCACCATCCCCACATCAGTAATGAAGGCAGTTCCTTGGGGAAGAATTCGGGCATCTATGGTTCCCACATGGGTATGGGTTCCAGCGACCAGGCTTACCCGGCCATCCAAATATTTCGCCAGGGCATTTTTCTCCGAAGTGGCTTCAGCGTGAAAATCAACAATTGTGGTCTTAGGCTTAGGCTGAACCTCCTCCAGCAACTTATCCATGGCCCTGAAGGGGCAATCTATCTCGCTCATAAAGGTTCGGCCCATGAGGTTGACCACTAGGACATCTTTGAAGTAAACATAGCCCTTTCCCGGAACGCCTGGGGGGAAATTCAGCGGACGCAAGAGAGGGACATTTCCTTCCAGGTAAGGGATTATCTCCCTATAATGCCAGATATGGTTGCCAGAGGTAATGATATCTACGCCGGACCTGAAGAGCTCACTAGCCGTAGCTGGCGTAAGGCCAATGCCCCCGGCAGCGTTTTCGCCGTTGGCCACCACCAAGTCAATCCCATACTCCTGGCGCAGTTTTGGGACTAAGGCCTCAATTGCCCTACGCCCGGGTCTTCCAATGACATCTCCAATCACCAATACTCGCAAAGCCTCTCCTCATATTTTTCATTTCGTGGGGCTCTACTTAGCGTAGTCCACCGCTCGGGTTTCCCGGATAACGGTTACCTTTATCTGGCCAGGGTACTCCAGCGTCTCCTCAATCTTCTTGCGGATATCTCTGGCCAGTCTTAGCGCTCCCAGGTCATCAACCTCATGAGGCTTAACGAGGATGCGGACCTCTCGGCCCGCCTGAATGGCATAGGACTTCTCCACCCCGGGAAAGCTGTTGGCGATGTTTTCCAGGGTCTCTATCCGCTTGAGGTACTGCTCTACCGATTCCTGTCTGGCCCCTGGGCGAGAGCTGCTGATAGCGTCAGCCGCAGAGACGATGAAACCATACAGACCCATCCCTTCCGTTTCTCCATGGTGTTCCGCCACCGCCCGAGCTACTTCAGGGTTCCCCCCAAGCCGTTTGATTAGGTCGGCCCCTACCAAAGCATGGGGCCCTTCCACCTCTTGATCCACAGCTTTACCAATGTCATGGAGAAGTCCGGCGGTCTTAGCAAGCCCAACATCGGCCCCGATCTCAGCGGCCAGCGCAGCCGCTAGATGAGCTACTTCCATGCTATGACCGAGCATGTTCTGACCAAAACTAGTCCGATACTTAAGTCGCCCCAGGAGTTTTAGAAGCTCAGGATGCAACCCCACCACCCCCACACTATAGGCCGCCTTCTCCCCTTCCTCCCGAACATCGGCCTCCACTTCCTTCCTGGCCTTTTCCACCATCTCCTCAATACGAGCTGGGTGAATGCGCCCATCGAGGACGAGTTTCTCCAAGGCTCTCCGGGCTATTTCCCGTCTCAGAGGATCAAAACAGGAAAGGGCCACTGCTTCTGGAGTATCATCCACGATGAGATCAACCCCGGTGGCACTCTCTAGGGCACGAATGTTTCGCCCCTCGCGGCCAATAAGGCGACCTTTCATCTCATCGCTGGGAAGATGGACTACGGAGACCGTAGCCTCGGCAGACACCTCGCTGGCGCAATGCTGAATGGCGCTGGCTATGATCTCTCTGGCTCTCTCCTCTGCCTGTGTCTTTAGTTCAGCCTCGACTCGCATCATGTGCTTGGCCAGGTCATCGCGCACCTCGGCCTCCACCATCTGTAAGAGGTGTTCCCTGGCTTCAGCACTGGACATGCTAGCGATGAGCTCCAGCTGCTGCCTTGCCTCTCGCTGGAGCTTCTCCACCCGGCTCAGCTCAGCTTCGATTTCCCTTTCTTTCGATTTTAGACTCTGCTCTCGGCGTTCTAGCGATTCACTCCGCCGCTCTAGAGATTCAAGCCGCTGAGATAGCTTGCGCTCTTGGCGACTGAGTTCAGAGCGAAGACGGCGAGACTCCATCTCAGCTTCCGACTTTACTCGGACTGCCTCCTCCTTGGCCTCGAGGAGCACTTGCCTGCTTTTGTCCTCCGCCTCGGCCACTATTCTGGAGGCCTTCTCCTGGGCCAAATGGCTTTTCCTGACCAATATGGCTCTTTGAACTAAAAATCCGATTGCCCCGCCAACAGCTAGTGCCGCTACAACTGCTATAAGCCACCAACTCATGATTTCTCACCCCCAATTTTTATCGAGGTCAGAAAGCCTCTCTCATAAAGATACCCTCCTGAAGGTTGGTAAGAGAGCCCCCCAAGCTCGAAAATTTCTCAGCTTTTCTCCCGCCAGAGTCGCTGTGTAATCGAATTTATCACCTCCCAGTCAAAACCTCGGCGACTAAGATAGGCCGCCAGCTTCCTCCGAAATACGGGATAGTTTTCCCCAGTGAGCTGATGGGCCTTTTTCAAAGCTGCGCGGTAGGCCTCGCTTTCATCATCCACCTCAGCCACTACCTCTGCGATGATCTCCGGGGCGAGACCCTTCTTTCTCAACTCGCTTTCCAAAAGGCGCTTACTTCTAGGTCGGGAGACCTGCCGGCTCTCCCTCCAAGACCTGGCAAAAGCCAGGTCATCTAATAACCGCAGCTCCCGCAGCTTTTCAACCACGTAGCTTATTACTTCTTCCTCAAACCCCTGGCGCCTCAACCTAGTTCTCAGCTCGCCCTCGCTTCGAGGTCGGTAACTCAGGAGACGCATGGCTCGTTCAAGAGCACGCTGGATGAGCTCTTTAAGAAGTAGTTCCCTAAGCTCTTCCTCGGAGAGAACCTGTCCGGGAAAAACTCCCGCTTCAGCAACAACTTTCGGACTTAAACTGAGTGCAAATTCTCCATCAAGGAAAACGTCAAGATACTTCCTCCGCGGCTTAATGGTGGTAATAATCCTTGAGTTCCCCATGTTCTAACGAGGTCGCCATTCCTACCGCACGCCAGGGGGAAAGGAGTGGAGGTTAATTGAACTCCACAAAATCAAGGATTTTGTGGGAGCCTTAACTGGGGAGAGGTTCAGCCTCTGGTTCGAGGGGAAGGGCCTGCATCTCAGCCCTGATTCGCCCCTCTATTTCTTGGGCCAGATCTGGGTGCTGGCGCAGATACTCTCGGGCATTCTCACGCCCTTGTCCGAGCCGAGTCTCCTCAAACGAATAAAAGGCCCCGCTCTTTTTAACTATTCCCTTAATCACCCCTAAGTCGAGGAGGTTGCCTTCCCTGCTGATGCCGTGGTTGAACATTATGTCAAATTCTGCCGACCTGAAGGGAGGAGCTACCTTGTTCTTCACCACTTTGGCCTTTACCCGAATGCCAACTGCCTGGTCTCCTTGCTTCAGAGCTTCTGCCCGATGAAGCTTAATTCGCACCGAGCTGTAAAATTTAAGGGCTCTCCCTCCCGGGGTGATCTCCGGATTGCCAAACATAATCCCTACCTTTTCCCGGAGCTGATTGGTGAAGACAACCGCGGTTCGGGAACGGCTGATGGCGGCGGTCAACTTTCTTAGCGCCTGGGACATGAGCCTTGCCTGCAGTCCTACAAAGGCATCGCCCATATCCCCCTCGAGCTCTGCCCGAGGAACCAGGGCAGCTACGCTGTCGATCACGATTACATCCATTGCCCCGCTGCGAACCAGCGTCTCGGTGATCTCCAGGGCCTGTTCCCCGCTATCGGGCTGAGAGATGAAGAGGTCTTCTACCTTGACTCCACAAGCAGAAGCATAGGGAGGATCCAGCGCATGTTCAGCATCAATGTAGGCTGCCATGCCACCAGCTTTTTGCGCTTCAGCTATAATATGCTGGGCCAGGGTTGATTTTCCCGACCCTTCGTCGCCAAAGACCTCGGTTACCCTTCCCCGGGGGATTCCACCCACCCCCAGGGCCAAGTCCAGTGAAATTGAGCCAGTGGGGATCACTTCCACCTCCATCCCTGCCCGAGCCTCCCCCAGCCGCATGATTGCCCCTTTACCAAACCGCTTCTCGACCTGACCTATAGCTACTTCCAGGGCTTTCTCCCTCTCGCTAGACATCCTCCAACCTCTTTCGAGTACCTGGCGTACTTTCACCACATCATAGCACAATACCTCTGCCGATGCAATTTCACAATCCCAGCTCTGAGGCAATGCCCTGCATCGCCTCGAGCCCCAAGGATAAGAATTCCTCTAACCCCAGGCCGATCTCCTGACAGGAGGCAATCTGCTCTCGATTCGCCCCAGCAGCAAAGCGCTTTTCCTTGAAGCGCTTCTTAAGTGAATCCACCTGAAGTCCGGCGAGCTTCTTATTCGGATGAACCAGTGCCGCCGCAGTAATGAGACCGGTCAGGGGGTCAGCGCAAAACAGAGCCTTATCCAGCAGTGTTTCGCAGCGAATGCCGTGGGTCGGGTTATGACAGAGGATGGCGTGACACATGCGCTCCGAGGCCCCCAGCTCTCGAGCCACATCGGCTCCCAGCTTGCTGTGTACGTTTGGCTTACCTTTGGTCAACTCAACATCTATATCGTGAAGTAGTCCGGTCAATCCCCACTCCTCCTCATCCTCCCCCAACCTCCGAGCCAAAGCCCTCATGATAGCCTCAGTGGCCAGCATGTGTTTCACCAAGTTTTCGTTCTCCACATTGGCTCGAACGGATTCCAAAACCTCCTGGCGATCCATTTTCCACCTCCTCTCTAGGCAGCCCCAACCTTGACCCGATGTTTGAGCAGAACCTTCCGCAAGTACTGCCCGGTAAAAGAATTAGGAACCTGAGCCACCTCCTCAGGTGTTCCGGTAGCCACTACCCAACCACCTCTCTCCCCCCCGCCCGGGCCAAGGTCAATGATCCAGTCAGCATTCTTGATGAGGTCCAGATGATGCTCGATAAGGATGACTGTATTTCCCGCATTCACTAAGCGGTGCAGCACCCGAAGCAGTGCCGCCACATCATGGAAGGAGAGGCCAGTGGTTGGCTCGTCCAGAATATAGAGGGTCCTGCCAGTAGCTCGACGAGAAAGCTCAGCGGCCAGCTTCACCCGCTGAGCCTCACCGCCAGAGAGGGTAGTCGCTGGCTGCCCCAGCTTGATATAGCCCAAGCCTACGTCCCGCAGCGTGGCCAGTTTCGATTTCACCGCCGGAAAGTTCTTGAAGAATTCATAGGCCTCGCTCACGCTCATCTCTAGAACCTCGGCGATGTTCTTTCCCTTGAAGCGAACCTCCAGTGCCTCTCGGTTATAACGTTTCCCATGGCATACCTCACAGGGGACGGTCACATCGGGGAGGAATTGCATCTCGATCTGAATATAACCCTCGCCTCTACAGGCCTCACAACGTCCTCCTTTTACATTGAAGGAGAATCTCCCCGGCCTATAGCCTCGTATCCTCGCCTCAGGAACCTGGGCAAAAAGTTCCCTGATGGGAGTGAAGGCGCCCGTATAGGTGGCTGGGTTACTTCGCGGGGTGCGCCCTATAGGGGACTGATCAATGTTCACCACTTTGTCAATGTGCTCCAGGCCGAGAATCTCATCATGGTCTCCCGGCTTATCCCTGGCCTGGTAAAGAA
This sequence comes from uncultured Dehalococcoidia bacterium, assembly GCA_964548795.1. Taxonomy (GTDB): domain Bacteria; phylum Chloroflexota; class Dehalococcoidia; order SZUA-161; family SpSt-899; genus CAZYDA01. The sequence goes on from CAZJSO010000001.1 coordinate 32,596, forward strand.
CCTGAGCCAGCTTCTTGTATAAGATCTCGTTCACCAAGGTGCTTTTCCCACTTCCGGAGACGCCAGTGATGCAGACAAAAACTCCCAGTGGGAGGTGCACCTCAATATTTTTCAGGTTGTGCTCCCGTGCTCCCTTAATCACCAGCTCCTTCCCTGAGAGTTGGCGGCGCTTCTGTGGTAGGGGGATCTCCCTAACCCCACTGAGGTATTGTCCCGTGAGCGAATCGGGGCATTTGGAGATTTCCTCTGTCGGCCCAGCGGCCACCACCCATCCCCCTTTCTCCCCCGCTCCCGGACCCATATCAATGACCCAGTCAGCCGCCCGTATCATGGCCTCGTCATGCTCCACGATGACCACGGTGTTGCCCAGGTCTCGCAGACCTTTCAGGGTCTCGATGAGGCGGGAACCATCCACCGGGTGGAGCCCCACCGTAGGTTCATCACAAATGTAAAGTACTCCAGTTAGCCCACTCCCGATTTGGGTGGCCAGACGAATGCGCTCCGCTTCGCCGCCGGAGAGCGAGCCGGCCGGCCGGTCCAAGGTGAGATAGTCCAGGCCCACGTTCATCAGGAATCCCAGACGACTCCTAATCTCCTTTAATATCTGACGGGCGATGACCCTCTCCCGCTCAGTAAGTATCGGCTGGCCCTTCAATCCCTCGAGTTCATCCACCCACTCCAGGGCTTGGGAGATAGCAAGAGAGGTCACCTCAGCTATGTTCCGTCCCCCGATGGTGACTGCCAGGGACTCCGGCTTGAGCCGTTGGCCTTTGCAGGCGGGGCATGGTCGGGAACTCATATAGCGCTCGAGCTCCGCTCGAATGTAGTCTGACTGGGTCTCTCGGTAGCGGCGCTCTAGGTTGGGTATTACCCCCTCAAAGCCGGTGAAATGCTCCCGAAAACCGTAACGAGTGTGATACCTGATCCACTCGCCCTCCTCGCCATAAAGTATGAGTTTGAGATGCTCCTCCTTCAGATCTTTAACCGGAACGTGAACGGAGAAACCATAACGCTCAGCCAGCTCCTCTAGCTGATAGGCATACCAGCCACTCATAGCGCCGGAGCGCGTCCAGGGCAGGATAGCCCCCTCCGCCAGAGAAAGCTCCCGGTTAGGGATTACCAAGTCGGGGTCTATCTCCAATTTCACGCCCAGCCCGCTGCAGGCTGGACAGGCACCGTGGGGACTGTTGAAGCTGAAGTTCCGGGGGGCGATCTCGCCCAGAGATATCCCGCAGTGAGGGCAGGCAAACTGTTCCGAGAACAGGGTCTCCTTCCCCTCGGCGGTGGAGATGAGCACTAGCCCATTAGCCAGCTTGAGAGCTGTTTCCACTGAATCAGCTATTCTTCCCCTCACCCCCTCCTCACCAGCCACCAGTCGGTCAACCACCACCTCGATGGTATGCCGCTTATATTTGTCCAGTCTTACTTCTCCATCCAGCTCGTAAATGTGCCCATCCACCCGAGCCCGCACATACCCTGACTTGCGCAAATCATCAAACAGCGCCTGGTACTCTCCCTTACGATCCCGCACTACCGGCGCCAGAATCATGAAGCGAGTCCTCTCGGGCAAGGCCAGGATGGCGTCAACGATCTGCTGGACCGTTTGCCGGGAAATTTCCCGACCGCACTGAGGACAATGAGGGTGGCCCACACGGGCGAAGAGAAGTCGCAGGTAATCATAGACTTCCGTCACCGTGCCTACGATGGAGCGGGGGTTGTGGCTTACCCCCTTCTGATCAATGGAGATGGCCGGACTCAGGCCCTCAATGTAGTCCACATCGGGTTTCTCCATCCGGCCCAGAAACTGGCGGGCATAGGCTGAGAGGGACTCCACATACCTACGCTGCCCCTCAGCATAAATAGTATCGAAAGCCAGGGAGCTCTTCCCCGACCCGGACACCCCGGTAATGACCACTAACCTATTGCGGGGAATAGTCACATCTATATTCTTCAGGTTGTGCTCTCGAGCCCCTTTGACGAAGATGTAATCCAAAGCCATGCCACCATCCTGAACTTTTTCATTTTAATTCTCTGCAAAAGGTTTTACAACTTTCCCCTTTAACGTCAGAGCAGCGGGCCCAGGAGGAGGAACGCCGCCAGGTGCGAGAGCATCCAGACCACGGCCAGTGGCCGTCCCCAGCGCAGCTTCCAAAGTCCTCCCAGGCAAAGTCCAGCCGCCAGGCAAAGCGCACCAATGGTAGGGTAAAAGTAAAACAGAAACATTATGCGGTGAGTTATGAGCTCAAGGGGTATCCAAATAAGGTAGGTGCCCGCAAACCAGAGCAAGCTAAAAAGGCAAAGGTTATCCCTTCTTAAGCGGTAGGACATATAGCCCATGAGTGGAATAATGAAGACCCAGAGGTTCCAGCTTATGGCGGCGAGGTAGCGGGGATGGCACCAGTAGGTAACCCATCGTGGAATCACAATCCACTCCCAGGGGCGGCTAATGGCCCCGTGAGTGGTGGTCTCCAGGGTCAGGCTGAGCGAGGTGGAGAGCATGGACCTCACCCTCTCCCAAGGGGGGAGAAGTTGCCCTGTGGCGAGGAGGTCGAAGAGGGGCATCAGGGCCAAGAAAGATAAGGGGGCGGAGAGCAAGAATTTGATCCCGCCCGAGTATCCCTCCGATTTACCCCGGCTGAGGAGAAAGTGAGCCCCAATCACCAGGGCGCCAAAGGCCCCAGGAAGCTTAGCCGAGGCACTCAGGGCCAAAAGCAAGCCCGCAGCAAGGTAATTTCGCCGCAGGTAGAGCCAGAAGGAAGCCAGCATAAAGGTCAGACTGAAAACATCCAGCATGGCTATGCTGGACTGCACGAAATTCAGGTTCTCGAAGGAGAAGGCAAAGGTGGCCAGGAGCGGAATAGCCCCTTTAGGTGCCAATCTCCGGCAGAGGAGATAGAAAAGCAAGATTGAAGCTACGCCGAAGAGCACCGAAAATATTCTCCAGCCGAAGGGGTTATCCCCGAAGAGAGAAATCCCGGCGCAGATGAAAAGCTTCCCCAGTGAAGGGTGTTCGGGATGTAGAAGTCCCCCGCCAGCCAGGATTGAGCGGGCCTCCTTCACATAGTGGGCCTCGTCGAACATTAGCTCCGCAGGCTGTCCGATCACCACCAGGTGCAGCCCCAGGAAGGCTAGCGTTAAGCCAAGGGCAAGGAGGCTTTCCTTTTGTTTGATCAAGTTCCCAAGAGCCACTTTCTCAGAATAACTGAATTTGGTAGAATCAGTCCAGTGGGGCATTTCATCTTTTCCCTTGAGGTTTGAGCTATGAGAGTCTTAGCCAGGGGATCTCGTTTAGCCTACTTCTGGAACCGGCTACGCACCTCGGAAAACGCTATTGGAATTATCCTTTCCGTCCTCGTAGGGGTTGTGGCCGGGTTTGGGGCGGTTATTTTCCGCTGGATGATAAAGGGCTTCCAATGGGTCTTCTTTAAAGAAGGGGCCAGTGCCTTTGGCTTCCTGGGTGATTATTATGTCATCCTGCTGCCGGCGCTGGGGGGCGTTCTGGTGGGCCTTTTGACATATTTCCTTGCCCGCGAGGCCAAGGGGCATGGCGTTCCCGAGGTGATCGCCGCGGTGGCGGCCAAAGGAGGGCGCATCAGACCTCGCGTGGCGGTGGTAAAGTCCCTGGCCTCCTCAATCTGCATTGGCAGCGGTGGTTCGGTAGGACGTGAGGGGCCCATCGTTCAGATTGGCTCCTCCTTTGGCTCGGCCATCGGGCAGTGGCTCAAGCTGCCGGACAACTGGACCAGGATACTGGTTGCCTGCGGCGCTGCCGGGGGCATCTCCGCCACCTTCAACGCCCCCATAGGGGGCGTCTTCTTCGCCCAAGAGGTCATCCTGCACCGCTTCATCGCCCCGAGCTTCATCTTCGTCGTCTTCAGCTCAGTTACCGCCAACATCATCAGCCAGGCCTTCCTGGGAAGTTCCCCTTCATTCACCATCCCCACCTACTCCCTGGTCAGCGCCTGGGAAATCCCCTTCTACATCCTGCTGGGCATCATCGCTGCTTTCATCGCCTGGGGCTTTATTCGCCTGCTCTACAAATGCGAAGACCTCTTCGAGGCCTGGAAGTTCCCAGATTACCTCAAGCCCGCGATCGGGGGCCTACTTCTGGGGCTGCTCGGCTTTTTCTACCCCGACCTCTTCGGCGTTGGTTATGGGGGAGGATATGGAGTCGGCGGGATTTCCCTCGAAAAGGGTGGAGTGGATAAGGCTCTCTGGGGACAACTCACCCTGGGGATGTTGCTGAGCCTGGGGCTGTTAAAGATAGTCGCCACCTCGCTTACCATTGGCAGCGGGGGCAGCGGGGGGATATTCGCCCCCTCCCTCTTCATGGGCGCCATGATCGGCGGAGCCTTCGGCGAGCTCATCCACCGTGGTTTCCCCACCGTGAGTGCCGTGCCCGGCGCCTATGCTACCGTAGGCATGGGAGCAGTCTTCGCCGGTGCGGCCCGCGCCCCCATCACCTCCATCATCATCCTCTTTGAGATGACCCGAGACTACATGATCATCCTCCCCCTGATGACCGCCGTTGTGACCAGCACCTTGCTCACCCGACAACTGACCCGGGAGACGATCTATACCGCCAAGGTTCACCGTCTAGGGGTGGAGCTACGCCGGATCGAGGAGAGAGATGTGATGAGAACCATTCGAGTGGGAGAGGCGATGACCCGAGATTTCCCCACCGTTCCGCCCGAGATGCCCGTCCGCGAACTGCTAACCAAATTCGAGAAGACCGGTCACCATGGCTTCCCCGTGGTAGATAAGGAAGGGCGCTTCTGCGGCGTGGTCACCATCTCCGACCTTCATGCCGCGGTGGAAAAGAAGGGGGCCAACCCGGATGAGCTGACCGTGGACGACATCGCCAACAAGTCTCCCATAGTGGCTTACCCGGATCAGTCCATTCATGAGGTGCTGCTGCGACTGGGTGCCCGGGATGTGGGTCGCATTCCGGTGGTGGCTCGCGATAACCCCACCAAGCTCCTCGGTTGTCTCCGCCGCCACGATATCATCCGGGCCTATGTTAGCGCCTTGCCAAAGGCTGCGAGCGATGAGGAGCAGGCCTCTTGACTTGACAAGAAAGTGACCTAAGACATATTCTATGACGGCTCAGCAAATGCAAACCAAGAGTTTTCTGACCACAGCCGAGGCTGCCTCGCTGCTAAGGAAATTGAAGGATTTCCTCTCCCGGCGGGGAGTGGAATTCTACCTCGTGGGGGGCTGGGTCAGAGATGGATTGCTGGGCCGATCCAGTCAGGATATTGACCTTGCCGTTTCTGGCGAGGCGGAGAGCCTCGCCCGAGAGGTCGCTCAGGAATTCAGGGGTAAGTTCGTGCTCCTAGATGAGGTGAACCAGGTGGCCCGGGTGGTCTTCCGGGGTGAGAAGCTGTGGTACTTGGATTTTGCCACACTTCGGGGTTCCATCGAGGAGGACTTGCTCCGGCGGGACTTCACCGCGAATGCCATCGCCTTGAGGCCCCAGGACTTCCTCTCCGGTAAGATCAGGCCCATTGATCCTCTGGATGGGCAGGGCGACCTTCAGCACAAGTTAATTCGGGCCACGAGCCGATCGGTCTTCCGGGAAGACCCTGGCCGTCTACTACGAGCCGTGCGCTTGGCAGCAGAGCTTGGCTTTGAGGTCGAGGAGAAAACAGCAGATCTACTTCGCCAGGAACGAGAGTTAATCAGACAAGTGGCCGGAGAGAGAATCCACGACGAGCTGGTAAAACTCCTACAGGTGCCTAACTCAGCCAGGTGGCTCTATGAGCTTGATCGCCTGGGACTCCTGGGACTTCTTTTCCCCGCGCTCATGGAGGGGAGGGGGGTGGAGCAGCCTCCAGAGCATGCCTTCGATGTCTTTGAGCACCAGCTTCAGACTGTGGCCGCCGTCGAGCGCCTGCTTCAGAGCCTGAATTCAGCGGATGGGCTGCTGGAGGATTTCCCCCTCGCCTCAAAGTTCAAGGACCACTTCAGGGAGCAAATTTCCGGACATCCTCGCCTCATCCTGCTCAAGCTAGCCGCCCTGCTTCATGATGTGGCCAAACCTCGCACGAAGACCCTGGAGAACGGTAGAATTCGATTTCTCGGACATGCCAAAGAGGGGGCCAAGCTTGCCTCCGCCATGCTCGAGCACCTCCGCTTCAGTTCTAAAGAGAGAAAGCTCGTCTCCAAGCTTATCGAGCATCATCTTCGGCCAGGGCAATTAGCTAACTCCGAGAAGCCGCCAACTCATCGAGCTATTTACCGCTACTTCAGGGACCTTGCTGAGGTAGCTATTGATACGATCTTCCTCAATCTGGCCGACCATCTGGCCACCCGAGGACCTCTGCTCGACCATGAGGGCTGGCGAAGGCACCTAACGGGAACTCAATATATTTTGGCCCGTAGGCTGGAAGAAGAATCACGGGTGGTGCCACCCAAGCTCATCAGTGGACATGACCTAATAGCTCAGTTTGGGCTTCAGCCCGGGCCGAGGATTGGAAAGCTGCTGGAGCTGGTGAGGGAGGCCCAGGCCGAAGGTAAAGTAAGAACTAAAGAGGAAGCTCTGGACTTGGTCAGGAAGGAGCTATGCACCGAAGTGACAAACTAGTCTTCTTGGGAATCTTGACCCTGGCTGTTTTCGCCATCCTTTCTCTTGTCTGGTCCCCCCTGGGCCGGGCGCTGGGGAGGGAAAGCTTCGTTTTGGGCCTTGACCTCAGAGGCGGAGCTCATCTGGTCTACCAGGCTGACCTTTCCAAGGCAGAGAACCCCAAAGAGGCCATGAAAGGGGTCATAGACGTCATCGAGCGCCGAATTAATGCCTATGGGGTGACGGAGCCGGTTATTCGCCAGATGGGTAAGGATCGGATTCTGGTCCAGCTTCCGGGGATAAAGAAGATCTCAGAAGCTAAGAAACTCATCGGCCAGACAGCCCTCATCAAGTTTAAAGAGCCCGAGATGGGCGCCTACTTGATCTATCAGGTGAGTGCCTCTCAAGAAAAGGGGGGCTTGACCAAGCTTATAAGCAAGATCAAAGAGTACATCGCCAACAAACATGGAGTTCAGCCATTGATTGACCAGATTGGTGAGAATCGAATTCGAGTTCAGCTTCCGGGGAAAAAATTGGAGCAGGTGGAAAAGCTCACCGATGAGCTTACCAAGCAAGCTTCTCTGCCCCTCAAACTTGAGACCAAGGGCGAGGAGCCGGTACTGGATGAAAAAGGAAATCCCAAGTGGATTCCGGCCAAGGCACAGTACAATGGCCAGGAAGTGGAGCTGACCAGCCGACTTTTCAAAGGAAACACTGCCGTAGTTCTCAATCAGCTTACCAACGAGCCCGAAGTGGCCTTTGAGTGGAACAAAGAGGGAGCAACCATATTCGAGCAGATCACCAAACGGCTTTACGAGCGGCCACAGGTCACCCCAGAGCATTGGGAAGGCAGGTTAGGTATCTTTCTTGGAGATGACTATATCTCGGCGCCGGTGGTTCAGGCAGTGATCAAGGAGCGGGGGGTGATCACCGGCCTGGATCTAAAGGAAGCCCAGTGGCTCTCCCGTCTGCTTAACGCCGGACGGATACCCGTTCCCCTGCACACCATAGAGGAACACGACGTGAGTCCTACCCTGGGAGCCAACTTCATAGACTGGAGCCTGAGGGCTGGAGCCATCGGGCTCATCATGGTCATCCTCTTCATGATTCTCTATTATCGGTTCCCCGGGCTCATGGCTGGCTTTGCCTTGCTCGTCTATGCGGCCCTGGTACTGGCAGCCTTTAAGCTCATCCCGGTGACCTTGACACTTGCCGGGATCGCCGGGTTCGTTCTCTCTATCGGCATGGCCGTGGATGCCAATGTCCTCATCTTCGAGCGGATGAAAGAGGAGCTGCGAGGTGGACGAACACTGCGGGCCTCAATTGAGGTGGGCTTTGACCGGGCCTGGCCCGCCATCCGAGATGCCAACATCACCACCTTCATCTCCTGCGGCATCCTCTACTGGATGGGAAGCAAGCTGGCCGTGCCGGCGGTGATGGGCTTCTCCCTCACCCTCTTCATAGGCGTGGCCATTAGCATGTTCTCCGCCCTCGTAGTAACCCGGAACTTCCTCCGGCTGCTCGGCAGCACCGGGGTGGTCAAACGGCCAGCACTATTCATAGGAAGGCAGGAAAATGTTTGACTTCATCAAAAATAAGCGCTGGTTCTTCCTGGGCTCAACCCTGGTGATTATCC
>CAZJSO010000002.1:0-40772 GCA_964548795.1 uncultured Dehalococcoidia bacterium
GTAAGGGGAGTCATTGTAGCCAGGGGTCCAGGTAGCTTCAGCGGGGTCAGGGTTGGGATCAGCCTGGCCAAAGGATTAGCTCTTGCCCTGAACATCCCTTTGGTAGGGGTGAGCACGCTCGAAGCTATGGCCCTTGCCCTCGCCCGACTTGGTTTGCCTATCTGTCCTTTGCTTAAGTTTGGACGAGAGCTGGCAGTTGCCATTTTTCAGCTCCAAGGGGGCAAGTTTGTGAAGCTGGCTGAGGAGCAGGTCGCTGACCCGGCGAGGTTAATTTCCTTAGCTTCCAAAGTGGAGGGGCCAATCGTGTTTTGTGGTGACATTGGGCCAGAAGTGTCCAATAAAATCCGACTGGAGATGGGCGGGAGGGCTTTGTTCTTGAGCTCCAGACTGCACAGGCCAGGCTACCTGTGCGAGCTCGGTTGGCAAAGGCTGAAGGCCGGGGATTGGGATGACTTAGCCACCCTTCAGCCGCTGTATTTGAAGAAGCCCTCAATCACTTTGAAGAGGAAATGACTGGTCATGACTGGGGAGACGAAGCATGTTTGCTTGCTCACTGGAGGGCCAGGAAGTGGCAAGACCACTCTTATTAAAAAGGTGCTTTCACGAGTGCGCCTGAATGCCGGTGGTTTCTACACTGAGGAGGTAAGGGTTCAGGGTGTACGGCAGGGATTCAAAATCATCACTCTGGATGGCAAAATTGCCACTCTGGCCCATATAAATATTTCTAGTCCCTATCGGGTAAGCAAGTATGGGGTCGATTTAAAAGGGCTGGAAAGCCTGGCTGTTCCTGCCATCCGCCAGGCAATCCGGGACCGCGAGCTGGTAGTCGTTGACGAAATTGGGAAAATGGAGCTTTTCTCCTCTCCCTTCCGAGAAGCGGTGATGGAGGCCATCCAGAGCGGAAAGCCAGTCTTGGGTACCATCATGCTTAAACCACATCCTTGGGCCGACGGCATCAAGCACCATCCCGCAGTAGAAGTTCTCTTTGTAGATCAAGCCAGCCAGGATCGGGTCGCCCGGCAGGTGTTAGAGTTTCTACAATCTTGCTCGGACAAAAATTGCAGAGGGAGTTGAGAGATGGAGAGGACATTGGTGTTGATCAAACCTGATGCTCTGCAGAGAGGGCTGGCGGGAGAGATTATCTCCCGTCTGGAACGACGAGGGCTCAAAATTGTAGGACTGAAGCTTATCCACATGGATCAAGCCCTTGCCAGGAGGCACTATGCCATCCATGAGGGGAAACCCTTCTTCAGCAAGCTGGTGGATTATATCACCTCAGCGCCGCTCATCGCTGCTGTTTTTGAAGGGCCAGGAGCGATAGAAGTAGTTCGACGCGCCATGGGAGAAACAGACCCCTTAAGGGCAGCTCCGGGAACCATTAGAGGCGATCTCGCCTTAGATATTGGATATAACCTAATTCACGGGTCTGACTCCCGGGAAACTGCTGCAAGGGAAATAACGCTCTTCTTCTCGCCTGGTGAGCTAATCACCTATGAGAGGACGATAGATCGCTGGATTAAATAAACCCCACAAAGTCCTTGGATTTTATGGGCCCGAAATTTAAAAACTGAATTTACGGGTCCCCAAAAGTCTTACGACTTTTGGGGGAGTTACTTAGAGGATCTTGAGCACCGTCGAAGCTCGTTCCCAAACTTTCTCCAGATCGTAGAACCCTCGTTGCTGTGGGGCGAAGATATGAACGATCACATTGCCGAGGTCAAGGAGCACCCAGCCTGAGTCGGTCTTACCCTCACGGCGATTGAACGCAAGGCCCTCCTCACTCACCACTTGGTCAATCTCATCACAGATGGCCTGGATCTGCCGCTCGCTTTCGCCGCTGCAAAGGACAAAGTAATCCGCGAAGCTACACCTTCCCCTGAGGTCCAGTAAGAGGATATCGAAGGCTTGTTTATTTAGAGCTGCCTCTACTACTTTTTTGGCTAGCTCAACTGCTTCCAGATGCTCACCCCTTACTTATGGCTAAACTATTATAGCAGCAAATGTTGACGGTGGAAATAGCTACTACCCGGATTTTCCTTTCCATACTCCGTAGGTTATACTATTATTTGAGATTTCACAGCGACTTCGGAAGGGGGTTAATTTGGAACAACTATTATCCATAGCTTCTGATGCTCCCGGGAAAAGGCTTTTCCTGATGGGAAACGAAGCCATAGCCCGGGGGGCCATAGAGGGAGGAGTTCAAGTTGCAGCCGCTTACCCTGGCACTCCTTCAAGTGAGATAATGGAGACCCTGGCCAGCGTAGCCAAGGAATTGGGCCTATACGTCGAGTGGTCCACCAATGAGAAGGTGGCTTTCGAAGTAGCTTTAGCGGCCTCGGTAAGCGGCGTCAGGGCTTTGGCTTCTATGAAGCATGTCGGGGTGAATGTAGCTCATGATGCTATAGTAACCGCCAGCCATATAGGTGCTAAGGGTGGCCTGGTTCTAGTCGAGGCCGAGGATCCCTGGATGTGGAGCTCGCAGAATGAGCAAGACAACCGCCACATCGCTGAGCAGGCTTACTTGCCGGTGCTAGAGCCCTCCTCAGTTCAGGAGGCCAAGGATATGATGGCTCAAGCCTTCCAGCTCTCGGAGGAATTCGCGCACCCTTTCATAGTGAGATCGGTGACCCGCATAGGCCATGCCAGAAGCGATGTGGTTCTGGGCCAAATAACAAAGGAGAGAAGAGGAGGCTCCTTTCGGAAGGATCCCTCCTGGCTAGTCTATACCCCAGCTGGTGCCAGGAGGAACAAGCCTTTGATGCTGCAAAGGTTTGAGGCAATAAAGAGAGCCTCGAATGGCTTCCCCTATAACCAACTGAGCCTGGCTAAGGGAGCTGAATTGGGCATAGTCGCCTGCGGTCTTTCCTATAGCTACACCCTGGAGGCTCTGGAGTGGCTTGGCCTGGAAGGAAAGGTCTCCCTGCTTAAGATTGGGACACCTTATCCTCTGCCAGAAGAGCTGGTTAAGGAGTTGCTAAACTCCGTCAAAGAAGCGTTAGTAGTGGAGGAACTCGACCCATTTGTTGAGCTGCACCTGAAAGCTCTGGCACATGAAGCTGGCCTCTCGACCAAGATTCACGGCAAGGACTTGCTGCCTCGAATTGGTGAACTCTCCACCCGCAAGGTTACCGAGGCCATCGCTAAATTGACCCACTCAAAGCTTCCGCTAGATTTCTCCAAGCTAGACAAACTGAAGGAGGAAGTAGCTCCCCTGGTACCTTTAAGGCCTCCGGCCCTTTGCCCAGGCTGTCCTCATCGAGCCTCCTTCTATGCCATTACCACTGCTGCCCGGAGAGTAGCCAGGGATTACGGGGAGGGAGTGCAACCCATTTATCCTGGCGATATTGGCTGTTATACCCTGGGTTACACTCCGCCACTGGAAGCGGTGGATACCACCATCTGTATGGGGGGTAGCTTTGGAATGGCTAACGGCCTAGCCCATGTGGTAAAGGCTCCCATAGTGGCCCACCTGGGAGACTCCACCTTTTTCCATGCTGGCATACCTCCGCTAATAAATGCGGTCTACAATAAAGCCAATATAACCATGGTGGTGCTGGACAATTCAGCCACCGCTATGACTGGATTTCAGCCACACCCGGGCACAGGCTATACAGCCGTGGGCGACAAGACCACGCAACTGCGACCGGAGGAGGTGGCTCGGGGGTGCGGGGTACAGTTTGTCGAGGTGGTTGACCCTCTGGAGGTTGAGAAAGCCATCGCCACGGTGGAAAGAGCGATCAGGTTCGAAGGACCCTCGCTGGTAGTATTCCGGAGGCTTTGTACTACGCTAGAGCTCAGAGAGAAGAGGGAAAAAGGGGAGAAGATAATCCCCTATCGAGTAGATGAGGAAAAGTGCCAGATCAAGTGCAATGCCTGCATTAAGCTCCTGGGTTGCCCGGCCCTAATAAGGGTAGGGGGTAAGACTACCATTGATGCTTCTCTCTGCACCGGGTGTGGACTATGCGCTCAAATTTGCCCATATAATGCCATTGTAATAGGAGAGCAGGACAATGGCTGAGGAACTCAACATACTGATCACCGGAGTTGGCGGACAAGGTGTTATTCTGATGTCTGAACTGCTTGGCAAAGCAGCCGTGGATGACGGCTTGAAGGTAAGGGGCTCTGAAATATTGGGGATGGCAGTAAGGGGTGGGGCTGTGGTGAGCATCATCCGGATCGGTCAAGGAGTATTTGGCCCTCTTATACCTGAGGGAAAGTGCGACGTGCTGGTGGGGATGGAATTTGCCGAAGCGCTGAGAAACATTGCCTACCTCTCTAAATCGAGCTTGGCGGTGATTAACTCCCGGAAGATAATTCCTTACACCGTTTCTTTGGGATTAAGTCCCTACCCTAGCTATGAGCAGGCCCTGGGAAAACTCAGGCAGGCTGCGGGAGAAGTGGTTGTTATAGATGGTGACCGACTCGCTCGCCAGGCCGGTGGTTCCCTTTCAACCAACATAGTCATGCTTGGTGCTTTATTTGGCACCCAACGACTTCCTATAAAAACCGACACCATGAGAGGAACCATTAAAAGGCGTTTTCCAAAACAGGCGAAGATTAATCTTAAGGCCTTTGAGCTGGGTTACCAAGCTTGCCAGTGGAAAGGGGCTACGTGATGAGGCTGTGAAGTTTATGGCTGCTCTCCAAACTCGGTGAGGTGGCGCAGGAAATTGAAGTTAGAATCCACCTCCTTCTGTAGCTGAGCCAGTTCCTCCTCGTTCAGGTGCCTGAACTTCCGAATTAGTTTGGTATACTCCCTAATTGGCTGAGGCTTGGCTGGTAGGTGTGTGAAACGAAATTTACCTCTTTCAGCCTCCCAGAGAGGGAAGTAATTAGTCCTCACCGCCATTCGGCACACTTCGATTGTCATATCGGTAGGTATCCCCCAGCCAGTGGGACAAGGGCTAAATATATGAATGTAAGCCATCCCTTCGTTCTTCATTTCCTTTGCCTTGAGCAGTTTGTTTACATAATCGCCCACATAGCTTAGGGTAGCAGTGGCCACATAAGGAATTCCATGCATCGCCATAATCAAAGGCAGGTTTTTGGCTTGTGTTTCCTTTCCTCTTCTGGCTACCCCGACCGGGGTAGTGGTGGTGCTAGCTCCAAAGGGGGTAGTACTGCTTCTCTGAACTCCGGTGTTCATATAGCCTTCATTGTCATAGGTGATGTAGATGAATCTTTCATTCCGTTCGGCTGCCCCGGAAAGGGGTTGGAAGCCTACGTCGGCAGCGCATCCATCCCCAGTGAAGCACACCAGTGTAATATCATGGCCTGTTTTACGATAGTACCGAGTGATGCCCGTTGCCTTTGAAGCCACGCCGGTCATAACAGAACTACAGTAGGCCAGACGATGCCAGCTACCTATGTTTTGCCCGTATAGGACAGGAGCTGAACAGGAAGGGGTACCCACGATGACTATTTCTTTACCTAGCGTCTTTGTCAGAAGCCTAAGCGCAAGCTCGAGGGGGCAACCAGAGCAGAAAGCGACCCCTCCAGCGAACTGATCTTCATAGCGAAGTTGCTCAAAAACCCTTGGCAGCTTTTTTGCCTTCTTTACCATACTCTACTCCTCTTCCTCCAATATCACCCAGGTTACTGCCTGGAATGCTTTGCCCTGTGAAGTGGCATAGACCTGCTCTATCATCCGCTCGATATGTTTCTTCGTGATATCCATGTTGGCTAGCCCATCTATGAAGTCCATTAGGGGGACAGAACCAATCTCAGGTGAAAGAGCTCTTAGCTCCATGTACATTGGCCCACAATTCCAGCCGAAAGAGATGCTGCGATCAATGACGCCAATGGCCTTCTTTCCCTTGAGAACCTGAACCAGTCTTTCGCCAGGGAATGGTCGGAACATCCTTATCTTGACCAGCCCGACTTTTATTCCCTCTTCCCGCTTTTGGTCAACCACTACCCGTGTCGTCCCAGTGGTGCTTCCTGAAGTGACCAGGACTATTTCAGCATCGTCGGTGCGGTACTCTTCTATTTGACCCCCATAGCTGCGGCCGAAGAATTCCCCAAATTGCTTATCTATGTCATCCAGTTTCCGTTTGGCTCTTTCCATGGCAGCACAGTGTTTGTACCGTAGCTCAGTGTACTCAGCCCAAAGTCCGTGGGATCCACATCCCAGAGGCTTGCCCGGGACGATCTTGAGGCGCTCGGGTTGCTCCTCCAAAGGTTGCATAAACCGGTCTACTTCTTTCCGGGCGGGAATATTCACTGCCTCTGAGAGATAGGAAAGGTAAAAGCCATCGTAGTTGACCATCACTGGCAGAAGAACCTCAATATCCTCTGCTAGTCGAAAGGCCATTATTACTGTGTCGAGAATTTCTTGGCAGTCTTCTACTACCAGCTGGATCCATCCGGTATCCCTAGTGCATATCATATCCTGCTGGCCAGAGGATACAGCTAGAATGCCTGGGGGTTCCCGATTAGAGTTAGCCATCACTACCGGGGCTCTAAATCCAGCCGTCTCCAGCATGGCATCATACATGAATACCAATCCCCAAGAAGAAGTAGCGGTAAATGCACGTCCGCCAGCAAGCGAAGCCCCCAGCACCACATTCATGGATGAATTCTCACCCTCGACTTCCACCATCTCAGCATCCAAAATACCGTCGGCTTGGAACCTGGACAGTTGCTCTCCGACTTCAGTCTGCGGAGTTACAGGGAAGGAGGTAACTACATCTGGTCGGCAAAGCATGGCCCCATAAGCAACAGCTGCGTTGCCGGTTATCACCTTCACTTGTCCTTCTTCCTCTATTGCTTTCAAAACGTCCTTCATTTCAGGAACTCCTTCTCAGACACCATGGTGATGGCATCATGGGGGCATTCCCTGGCGCAAATTCCACATCCTTTACAAAATTCTAAATTGGCCTCAAAGTGGTCTCCTTTATCAATCATGCACTGTGTAGGACAGTAAAGTGCGCACAGGGCACAATAGGTGCACTTCTCGTTGTCCACGATAGGTCTCTCAGTTCGCCAACTTCCCGTGTCAAGGCATAAAAGTTTCTCCTCTGCATTTGACCAGCATCCTTCATACCTGGAAGAAAATTCTCTCTTCACCATTTAGTCACCTTCACTTCCTCAAACCCGCGTTCAGCACTGCGAATATTGCGTCTCAGGATTTCACCCGTAAAATAGTCCCCCAAGGCCGACCGCAGATACTCTAGCTCCACCCAGCCAGTCGTGGCAGCAAATGCTCCCAATATGCAGGTATTAGGGACATCCCTTCCTATCTCCTCTACCGCAATTGTCGTGGCATCCAGCACACCAGCCACCTTGATATTCTCGCTCGGTCTTTTTACTAGCGGTATAGGACTGTTCAGCAGGAGAATTCCCTCCGGATGCAGGCCATCAAATAGCGTGGGCAAGGTCATCAAGGTTGGGTCTATTACCACTAGGCAATCGGGATTATAGATCTGGGTCTTCTCCCTGATCGGTTTATCATCGAAACGGGCGAAGGCAACGACAGGAGCCCCGCGACGCTCGAAGCCGTACATTGGGAAGCTAGCAACATATTTACCCTGGGCCATAAGGGCGGTGGCCAACATCCTGGCTGCCATAACAGCTCCCTGCCCACCTCGCCCATGAAACCTGATTTCCTTCATCAAACCTCCAAAATTAAGCTGATGGCACGGTGGAAATAGGAGTCAGTGGATGATAGAAGCCGTTGCGCAGTATCAAATAGCGGAAGGTAACATCTCCCAGAAGTTCGAAGAAGATGGAGAGCCACAGAAGGGCTATTGGAATGGCCTCCAGGCCAGAGAGATACCCGCTGACCACCACGCCAAGGGGGAAGCAGACTCCTAATAATGCTACCACACCCCAGAATAATGGCCACCACCTTCCCGTTACTATCTCCCTAACCGAGAGCTCCCCTCCCTTGGAGCTATACCTGACGCTAGTCAAATAGGCTGCTACGACAAGAATAAAGGCTCCAAGTAACATCCTAATCAGCCCCTCTAGTTCAGGTCCTGTCTGGCTGAATATGCCTCCAGCCAACATCACACCTAAAGCTAACTCAGCACCTCCCCAAAAGCCCGCCACCACATAAAGCACTGGCAGTAAGGCTGTATTCCATAGGGGTATCCCATTAACGTAGCTCATGGCAAAGCCACCGTATATGGTAACCAAGAAAGCTACAATCTCGAGTATTACTAGCAGTGCCAGGGGGGAGCTGGCCCAATAGGCCAGGGCCAGGTGTATGGCCCCTAAGACGATGAAGAGGGCAATGAATATCATGCCCCGAGAGATCCAGGAGGTTTGCGGCCTAAGAAAAGCCCGGTAGAATCTCAGAGGTTGTCCCAAATACAAAAGGTGGAACCCGCCACCCAGAACGATGCAGATAAGCCAGCCGATAAACATGCCCCACAGGCTATTGAACAAGGCAGCCACAAACAGCATTCCAGCACCTAGCTCGATGAAAAAGAAAGCTAACCATAGGAGAACCCCCCGACCCTCTATCCATTCTCTTTGTGGGGTGTACCGGGTCATAAATTCAAATGGCCTTGTCTGAATCATGACTTCAGACCTCCTTCCAATTACTCTAAGTAGTATATTGAGGGATCAGTCCCGTACTCAGGGTGCAGTTGTCTGCCCTTGCGCCCTCTTATTAGCATGGAGACTTCGCTTCCAGGGTCTTCCAGATCGCCAAAGTACATGGCTTTAGTAGGGCAGTTAATTACACAGGCAGGAGTGGCTTCCCGGTCCACACCTGGCTTTAGTCCTTTAGCCATCCCAGCGTCAATCCTCTCCATACAGAAGTTACACTTCTCCACCGTGCCTGGCGTGTGAGGGTACAGTTGCTTACCAATCTCTTCGAAGGGCGTTAATCCTTGATCAGGGAAGTATTCATGCTCATCCGAGTAGAATGTTCGAGAATTGTAGGGACAGGCCATCATGCAATACCGGCAGCCCATGCATTTGTCTGGATCAACCCAAACGATGCCATCCTCCCGCCTCTGAGTGGCCCCGGTGGGGCAGACGTCCACGCATTTGGCCTCCTTGCAATGGTTGCATCGTACCGGCAGAATATGCTTGCTCACCAGGGGATACTTTCCTGTCTCCGAAATCAAGACCCTGCACCAGAATACCCCCGGAGGGAGGAAATGCTCTGCTTTGCAGGTCAAAACGCAGTTCCAGCAGCCGATGCATTTCTTTAGATCTATGACCATTCCCCATCTCATAAAGGCACCTCCTACTTTTTCTCCACGGCCGATATTATTGGCTCTATCTCCGGCCGCCAGGAAGGTGTTTTCCAAGCTCCTTCATACTCAACTCGACGGTTAGTCTTGTAGACCTTAACCCTAGCTGCTGTCTCCTGGCTGAAGGATATGGGGCAAACATGCTTAAAATCTGACTCTAACAGAATATTGAAGTTAGTCCCTTTACCAAAGGCGACAGGTTGGCCTTTGGCCCAACTTCCGGAACAGGCCGCGATGGACACCGTTTTGGGATGCATGCCTTGCATCGTCTTTAAATAACCGGTTACCTTCCTTCCGTAAGGTGTCTCCAGACAAATGAGATCCCCATCTTTCAGGCCCTTTTCCGCTGCTGTATCGGCATTCATAGTAATGGTGTAGGTATAAGGCGAAAGCCGACTGGCCTCATCTAACCAGGGGGCTTCCATAGTGCCCGAGCCAGCATGAAGTATATCACGGTAGGAGAAGCAGTAGAGGTCGTATTCTGAGTCTCCTTCCTTGGCCACCTGCGGTTTAAAGTAACTCAGCAAGGGCGTCCATTGTTCCCACTCAAGTTCCAGCCCGATCTTCCTGGCGTTTTCCATCACGTGAGGCCGGAGTTCGGCTATATGTTCCTGATAGATGGGAACTCTGGCTTTAACAAATGGCCTCCAGTAGGCCTCCCTTACTCGCTTGGGCCAGTGTATGTAGCCATGCTCCTTGAAATAATCCAGCCCGTGGTCTGGGCCGAAGTAATACTTCAGCACTCGATCGATTAGCTCAGGGTAGGTGATTTTTTCCTCTGGTTTTATTAGCTCCACGACCTTGCTCTTGTCTATCCCGAAAGCGGCTCTCATGCCTTTAATATCACCGCCGATGAGAGCCTCACCGCCGAAGCTCGAGAAGTAAACGTTATAATAGTGGTTGAGCTGCTCCCTCATCCCCAGCCGATCCATCAATTCCCAAAGGATCTCGATAACCTGGCGGCGTTCATATTGTGGCTTGACCACCGGCTGGCGAAGGGGGAAATACCAACCCTCAAGCCCAATGGGCCAGGTGAAGAAGGGGGCATGCTGTTCGAAGAGCCCCCAGCTCTCCATGGAGTGGGTATCTGGAAGCACTATATCAGCAAAGCCTTCGTTGAATTCATTGAAGGTAGTATTAATGGAAACCGTAAAAGGAACCTTCTTAAAGAATTCGGTTACTACCTCTCGGTTCTGAGTTGTGCGGGCAAAGTTGGCCCCATAAATGAGGGCCACTTTTATTTCATAGGGACGTCCGGCTTTGTTCCAGTAATCCTCAAAATCGCTGGTTGCCGGGTGAGGGGAGAAGGAAGCTGTGGGGACGAGATCCTTAAAGCACACATCGGCCGGCACTTTAGACTCCTCCACGGGCCAGGCCTTATGCTCCATCCAGGTCCCTGTAGTAAGCATGCCATCGCGGGGGTCAGGGTAGGGCATAATGATAAATCGGCCTGTCCCGGGGTAGCCCAAACTCACTGGAGGCCAGCCAATAGTGCCTCCGGGAACATCCATGGCCCCTACTATGGCATTAAGCAGGCATACGGACATGTAAGCGTGCCCCCCATTGGTATGCCCCTGACCACCGCGGAACATTATGGCTGATACCGGCCTGTAGGGTAATTTCTCTACATCCCCAGCCTCTCCACGCACTTCAATAGTGCTACCTACCCTGGCTTCCTGAGCAAATTCGGTGGCGAGGCGATGGATCGTCTTGGCTGGCACGGTACTCATTTCCGAGGCGAACTCCGGGGTATACTGCTTAACGTGTTCCTTTATGAGTTGAAAGGCAGGCTGGCATTTGATGCCTTGCACTTCATAATTCCCGAAGAGCGCTACATCGGTAGAGTCAATGATGCTAGGGTCATCCCAGACCTTGGCTTTGCCTTCCTTTTCATCCCACAGCATCGGCTTACCAGTCTCCTTATCCCTTACGTAGGTCAAATCAGAGCCAACTAAGTAGGAACCATTCGTCCTCGTCTTGAGAAAGTCGGCGTCGTATATCCCAAGCTCGTTCAAAATCACGTTGACCATGGCCAAGGCTATGGCCCCGTCCGTTCCAGGCAGCAGAGGAATCCACTCAGTAGCCTTACCACCACCAAAGTTGCACATGGGGTCGAAGACTACAATTTTAGCCCCCCTGGCTCGGGCCTCGGCTGCCAGCCGAGCATTGAAGCCGAAGGAATGGCCGGAGCCTGCACCTTTGTTAGAGCCGAAGTAAATAACGTAATTGGTATATTTCCAATCGGGGACAATTGACCAGGAAGCATGGAAAAGGCCAGCCCCTAGGTGGGCTGCATTTCCACAGTGGAGTCCAGCTCCGCCAATATACCAGTTGGGGGTGCCGAAAAGGGATCCGAAAACGGCGAAACCTAAGGCCAAGTTGGAGGCCGTACCTGGAGTGGGGGTGCCTCCGTGCAGAAGCTGGCGAGGGTCGTCCTTTATCTCCTTTAGCCTTTGGGTTATCTCGTCGAGGGCCTCATCCCAGGATATTCGCTTCCATTGGGGGTCCTCGAAAAGTCCCTTCTTCGGATTAGTCCGCCTCATGGGGTAGTTCACCCGATTAGGGTCGTAGAACTGCTGAATGAGAGCCGGAGCCTTGGCACATACGCCACCTCGAGGGCCAAAGTCTGTGTCAGGGTCTCCTTCTACCTTTACAATCACGCCGTTCACCCGATGAACCCTGATGGTGCAGGTGGCATAGCACCCTCCGCAAGTGGTCCTAACCCAGGTATCGTCCCATATTTCTGGTTGTTTAGCCTCTGGCATGACAAACACCTCCTTCGGGTAGTAAAAGGAAAGTTTGCTTGGGGAAGCTGGTGGAATTTAGAATTTGAGGAAGATTGTTTAACTCTAGTGAAAAATTGAAGTTATAATCACTCTCCACGATTCCGCCACTAGAAACAATAGCACTTCGCTGGATATTTTGTCAAGCAATCGGAGTTGGTGGTTGTACCGTGCAGACACGGGCTTTGAAGCTCGCCCTGAGATCTAGCGAGACTGAGCGGAATAGCACTCTGACTGTTGGTTTTCCTCACCCTTTCGTGGTAAAATCCAAGAAGCCTAGTGCTACTAGGTATTGGGGGGCAGCATGGTTGCGGCACTAAGCCTCGCATTGGCCTACTTGCTGGGTTCTACCCCCTTTGCTTACCTTATCGGCAAGCTGAAAGGCGTTGATGTTCGTCGAGTTGGTGACCACAATGTGGGCACGGCCAATGTGTTCCGCCATGCTGGACTAACTGCTGGCGTAACCACCCTGGTAGCGGATATAGGCAAAGGGGCCCTGGCAATGGTGGTAACTAGAGCCTTGGGCGGGGAGTGGTTATTGGCATACTTGGCCGGAGGCACTGCAGTGGCAGGTCACAACTGGTCGGTGTTCTTGCGCTTTCGGGGAGGCCGGGGTATGGGGCCGATGATAGGTGTCCTCCTCATCCTCCTTCCCAGGGAAATGTCAATCGCCCTAGGGTTTACTGCTGTGCCGCTTTTTCTCACCCGTAACCTTATTTGGTGCGGGATGGCCCTTTTCATTCCCCTGCCCGTGCTTTGCTGGTTCTTCGGCGAACCGCTGTCCTTGTTGGTTTACTCCATGGCCCTACCCTGTCTGCTGGGCTTGACCCACTGGCTGACCACACGCCATTTGCCACCAGAGGCCCGTAAGGAGGCAGAGACGCTATGGGTGGCCTCTGGGGATAAGTCGTGAGTGCCACGGCGCTGGCTAAACGTACCCCATTATCTGAATCAGGGGTAGCTTACCGTAAGCACTTGGTCATCATAGGTAGTCAGCCTTTCAACGCCGGCCTTGGTAACCAGGTAGTCATCCTCTACCCCGACAGCTCCTACCCCGGGGAAGACCAGTTTGGGCTCGAAGGCAAAAACCATGCCCTCTTGGAATTCCTCATGAAAGTTGGGAGCCACCAGGGGATATTCATCGATCTCAAGACCGATTCCATGTCCCACAAAGGAGACCTGGTGTCCCTTGTAGCCCATAAAGTAGTCCTGGTATCCCCGTTGATGGGCCAGTTTTATCACTTCCCTGTAGAGTGCGGAGCAGCACCGGCCGGGCCTGACCCACCCTTCCATAAAGTCCTTGACCTCTTTGGCGAAGGAGTAAGCCTGTTGTAATTCCGGAGACAATTCTCCAACTACAAAAGTGCGAGTCATGTCCGTTACATATCCGTTAATTCCTATGCCGAAATCAATGATGATGGGCTCATTTCTAGCGATGCGGTTAAAGCTGGCTCCCTGAGCAATAGCGGGTGTAGTTCCCTGGCCACCTAAAGGTGCCTCTAGGAAAGAGGGGATGACAGCGGTCTTACCGCAGAAGACGTGAGCGTAAAACATCTCCTGATTATAGCCGCGCATCCGCAGGCGACCTTGGTGCCCCAGCCGCCTGGCCAGATTCCCCAGGAGACCATCAACATCGAGCTCAGTCATTCCTGGCCGAATGCTTCTCTGAGCTTCCCGCATAACCTCATTTAAAATCTCGCAGGCCTTCCTGATTTGGGCGATTTCGTAGTCTGATTTAAGCATCCGTGCTTTTCTGATAAGCTCAGAGATGTCCACAAATTCCGCCTGTGGGAAATCCTGACGCAGGGCAAGGTAGGATCTGACTGGGAGGATGTCCATCTCCAGGCCTATCCGCCCTCGCACGGAGTAGTTGAATTTCGCCAAGGCTCGGCCCAGTTGGTGGTTATTTTTCAAGGGAAGTATCTGGTTGAGCGGGGATTCTCTAGAAGCTCGGCCGAAGTCCCTTTGCACTGCCAAGACAGGCTCACCTTGAGCGGGGATGAAGAGAAGGGAACGTTGGATAGTGCCAGCAAGGTAGAAGAGATCAGCATTCTGGGAGATCAAGGCACCTTTGATATTAGCCTTTTGCAGCAGAGTCTGAAACCGGGCAATTCGGGAGGCAATCTCTTCTGGAGGTGTGTGCTCATATTCCATGCTTAGCTCACTTACGGTAGGCTGATGGCTGAAATTTAGATTTGGTAAGGCTCATGCAGTGAATCTTCCATTTCCCGAACCAGAGTGAGGCCCTCTTCCTCAGTGAGTTCTATGCCCTTCTCAACCCTCTCTAGGTATTCATCTATGTGAGGTCTTTGCCGCCTTATTTCAGCAATTCTTCTCTCCTGCTGTTCCGCCCTCTGCTGGCAAGCTGAAAGATTTAATTGCAGCTCCAGCACCTGACATACACTTTCCAGCATAATTTCCACCATGCGGCGGTCCTCAATATTGGCCAGGTAAAAGGGAACCTCCCCCCAGAAGCTGACTGCCGAAAGCCTGCGCCTCTTAGCCAACCAGAGCAAGAAGCCACTCATTGAGGTGGAGCCGTGGTAGCTGATAAAATCGAGAGGGTATGGAGATAGCTCTTGCCTTAGTTCTGGCCGGTTGAACACCGTCAGCACCCGACGTTTTCCCAAGTGCCCTGTCCTAGAGACCAGACCCCCAATGGTGTAGATCCTTTTGACCTTTAGCTCTTCGGCGAGGTCAAGCAGCAGGCTCAAGAATTCATACTGCGCCTGTGATGGTTGCATACTACGAAAAAGGATAAGGTTGGCTTGCTCTGAGTAATATAATGTGGAGGTAGGAAATTCAATCACGTCAGCTTCTATAGAAACTGCGTTAAGTGAGAAGTAACCCAAGGGATTAAAGCGACAGAATTCCTCTGCCCCGACTTCTTGGCTCACATAATCAATAAGCTCCCCTCCCAGTGCTCCGGCATCTGGTTCCCAGCCCACCAATAAGCATGGCCGACGGATTTTAGGCCGTTTAAGAAATCTGATTTTCTCCATAGTTTCTAACTCCGCTTCTCCTTTCCGCCTTTAAAGAATTCTTCGATTTCCTTCATGATCCGTTCTTTATCCTTTTCAGTTATTGGCCCAACTTGTGGCACAATGGACTTCAGCTTATCAAGCTCTCTTCTCACCTCTGGAGGGAAGCTCTCATACAGTTTCTCAATTTCTCGATCGGCTTGCTCGGCATAAAATCCAATCTCCCCCATGTCAATGTGAAGGTCAAGTATATGGGTGAGGACACTAAGAATAGACCGAGAGGCCTTAGGATACTGTAGAGGAAAGTGAGCGATATAGACCGGAATTTCCCCTAGAAAGCAAGCCCCCTCCATATTTCTTTCTTTGGCCACCCCTATCAAAACGCCGTTAAGGCCGGTAATGTTCCCGCTACCCCGCCGTTCCTCCAGTTCGCTGAGTAGCACCACGTTATGCCTCTTCAGCTCCGACAAGAGGTAGCGGCTATTAGGCACAGCCCAGACTCTTGGTTCAAATGTATGGTGAATTGAGGCCACTGCGGCCGCAGCGGTGTAAACTCGGCTTACGCCGAATTGCTGAGCTACATCGAGGATGAGGTTGGTCAAGGCATAGATTTTACTCTCCTCATGTGGCTGAGCCCCTCCGAGGAAGAATATCAGGTCAGGTTCACCTCGGTAGTAGAAGAAGATATTCTCCGGGAATTCCATGTCCCGCATTAGGCCATCTTCAATCAGCACTTTATGGGGAAAGAAAAAGGGCTCTGGATTTATCTCAGCAAATCTTCTGGCCCTAAGCTTAGTCCTGAGATAACTCACCGTAGAAATGCCAATGTTGGCTATGCCTGGCCAGCCAGCGATGAGGATGGGACTTTTAAGCTGTGGCCGACTGTAGAACCTGATTTCTGATTTAGGATTTTTCACTAAACTCCCCCTTTCCTCAACTTGAGGTAGTCCTCGACCACCACCTTGCCCAGCGTAATCGGGGAGGTAAAGAACACTCGCCCCAGATTTCTTCTGGCCAAACTTGAGGCCAGGCGTCTTAACCTGGGGGTTTCGTCCAGCATGATTATATTGAGTCCTATAGCCTGCTGACGGTAGAGCCAGGCTTCTTCCAGCAGGCCTAAAGCGGCCTGTTCAAAACCAACATAGGCACCGTCCTCCATGTTAGGCTCAGCATCTGTGATCAAGTAAGCCTGCCGAGCTCCCTTCTGCCCCGCTACTGCTTTGCGAAAGGCTCGCAAGGCAGAGCGAATATCAGTGGCTCCACCGGTCATTACCTCATTGATGATCGCCCAAGGGGATATACGCCTGACCTTTTCGGAAAAGCTGAAGATTAACACTTCATCCTTTGGCTCCCGGCGGACGAGTTCAGAAAGTGCCAGAGCTGTTTCTAGGGCCGCCTCAAGCTTGTAACCATTCCTCATGGAACCACTCTCATCAATAATTATCCCGGAGCAGATATTTATTTGGTGAATTTCCTCATGTATCTCGAAATCCCCCAACTCAAACCTTAACCCGCCGCATCTCCGTAGGGCATTCAAGGCAGTTTTCTCCACGTCCACCAAGGAATAGTCGTCGCCAAATTCATAGCTCCTGGTGTAAAGGGAAAGCTCTGCTCCAAAGCCAGGCTTCTCCATAAGATGAGAGCCCACATCTTTACCAACTAAGTGACGAAGAATGCGCTCTAAAATGCCTGAAGCCAACTTCCGGGCACCCCTGGAAGTTATCTTAATCTTTCTATCCTCAATCTCGATATAACCTTCCTGCCGCAATTCCTGCAGAGCTTTTTCAACATCACCTTCGCCGATGCCAGATGATTTCCATCTCAGGTTCCTTATTCTTTCCTGTAGCTCTCTTCTGATTTCGTCTTCAAGGAGGCGCTGGGCTAATTCCTCTACCGATCCACCCTTAAGCAAGCTATCCATGACCTCATAGGAGAGCCTCTCCTCGTACTCCTGCAATAAGTTTTCATATTCTTGAAGTCTGTTTTTTTCTTCACGGTCTCTCTCCTCCTTGAATCTCCTCAGCCTCTGTCCAAGTGAGCTTTCCGGATGTTGATAGGACAGGCGGATAACATCCCTTAAAGGGCGGCCCCCAAGCTGAGCGAGCTCTTGGAGCAGTTCGCTCTCTGTCTTGAGCTGACATCGGTCACAATATTCCCTCGCTGGGTAGGTCAAATTCTGCCCCCGAACTTGTCCGGTAAAAATATCCCGACCATTTTCGCCCGGTCCAAAGCCCTTTGGTGCAGGGCAAGGTTAGCTAGAATTTCCAGAGCAGAAAAGTTGGCTTCCTCAATGACTTCTGAGTTCCGCTCCAGACTTTCTAATTCTGATGACCTGCATCTCATTTTATGGATAACCTGCGACAGCTCTTCACGCTTGGAGATAAGTTCTTCTGGCACCTTGCCAGTGGAAAGGTTAACCTCGGAGAGCAGGGAACTAAGCTCCTGGGCCAACTTCTGGTGATTATACTCGCCCAAGAATTGCCCCTCATCCTTAAGATCCTCGAACACATTCCACATAAAATCAGCCGTTAGTTCGTCGCCTAGCAGGAAAGTTTTTTGGGGGTTGTCCAAGTCAATGAGGTCAGCTCGAAGGCCTACCCTTCCTCGGAGTGCCAACTTGAGGCCATGATAAGCCTGTCGCAAGTTAGCTACCTGCCGATTCTCCAGCTCCACGCTGGCGTAGGTATGGTCCAGAGCCCTGTTGCTAGCCCTTATGCTGGGTTTCTTCTCCACGTAGGGGCAGATACGACTATATCTTACCGATTTATTGAGCAGATCGACAATCCACCAAGGAACAATCGCCTTACGCTCAATTTCCTCAAGCTCAGGGTAAGAGGGCTCTTCTTCTAAATTCACCTCAGCATAAGGCTTCACCCGGAAAGTCTCCTTGAGCATTATTCGGCGCTCAACTTCCTCCTCAGGCAAATCCATGTAGACCGGCTCAAGGCGGTCGAGGAGGGGACGAGGTATTTCGTTCACATGAGCGAACCCCCGGGGATTGCCCGTGGCAATGAGCACTAGGTCGAGAGGATGCTCCCAGTTATACTCCTCTAAGATAGCCTTCTTCTCCTCCAGAATTGGGTGGAAGAGGACCTGTACCTTGGTGCGGATGGCAGGAAGCTCATCCACAAAGAGTATTCCTCTATTGGCCCGGAACACTCCGGTACCGGTAAAAACTCGAGGATCGGAGGGGCTTTTGCCTTTAGCAATTGCCTGGATATCCTTGAGGCCAAGTAACTTGGCCTCGTTAGTGTACTCATTTCCCTGAATACGGGAGAATCGCCTTGGGCCGGGAATGAAGTCGATTCCGAATTCTTTCACCGGGTCTTTAGCTTGACGGCAACGGGGACAAAGCAGTTCTCTAGGCCACTTGGGATCATCATGGTAGGGGCATCCCCGGATGAATGGAACACGCGGAAGCAACCTGGTAAGTGACCTGGCCAGCCTTGTTTTCCCAGTGCCCTCCTCCGAAATAAGATAGGGATGTGCTCCGGAGAGAAGAGCCCGTACGACATCAGCCTTAGTTTCCTGCCGGCCATCGATCTCTGGCAAGAGTTCCTCTCCCCGCCTTATTTTTCTCAAAAGAACCCCTCTGATCTGATGGGCTACAGGCAGGGGCTGGTAACCATCCAGGTCAAAGCTAGACTTCTCTTTGAAAGTGGGGTAAGATTTTCTTAAGAGTTTTCCCAGCATATTTCACCAGGGGAGGCGATGTCTGGACTTCCAACCATAGTCGAGATTTTGAGGTATCTTCGCAGTAATGCCACACCCCACACCTACGAAGATATTATCAGCCAGACCTCGGGGAGTCAAGGCCGGGTTGAGCAGGCACTCACGAAACTGGTAACCAGTGGAATGGTGAGGGCTAAGGGGAAGCTCTACCAGTACATCCCTACTCCCGAAGCTGAAGAACTATGTCAGAAACTTTTCGATCTATATGAGCGAGTAGTGCAAAAATCTCGGCTGGAATTACTCCTCCGGGGAATTTTGTCCCAAAGCGCCCAGCGTTATTTCTTCAAGATGGACACGCTCAGGGAGATGCTGGAGAGGGAGGGATTTGCCTCTCAGGAGGTAAGCCAATTGCTGAAAGAGGAAATCAGGAAAGGACACATTCGACACTTAAAGTTGGTCTTTGTGACCAAGCTCCCTTTCTCAGCTCCTATTTATGTGCCTTTGGCGTATATCTCACACTTCGGGCCAGTTCGTTCTCAGGAGTACGAGGCGCTAAAGGAATATTCACAGATCAAAGGGCTAGATTTCATCGAGGAGGATTATCTCCAAGCTGATTACCCTCCAGAGCTAGCTCAGCCAGGACAGGAATATCTCAAGAAAGAGGCAGGACGGATTCTGGAGAAATTGAGGGAAGAAGCCTTACTCCAGTGGTATAGCCTTAGAGGCTATTAAATCCCTATTGCCGAGGGTAAATCACCCCTCTGGAGATGGCGGGATGGGGTGGAGGAGGGCACTGAGCAAACAGCCGACCTTTGGAATCAAGAGGTACACTCTGTCACAGTATTGTCTGTAGCTCTCGCCGAACTTCTCTAGGAGCCCACTCTCCCGAAGGTTTCCCTAGATTTTTCAAAAGCCTGCCTGATCTTCGCAGAAGGAGGAAGGAAAAGGCGAGACCGGGGAATCCAGGACACCTGAGCCAGATTGGAAGACAGAGGGTGCCTAAATTAAATTAATGTCAAAATAGATCCCCAAACTGAGGGAGAGAATAAGCGCTCCCATCCAGAGTACGAACCGCTTCTTCATCTGCCCCAGCAGCTTTCACAGCCATCATTTTCATCCTGGGCCAAGATGCTCTTTGAAGAGCTGCGCTCCGCTTTGGAAGAGTTCTCTAAATTTCTCTGCCTGTTGACGGAGGTACTTTAAGGGTCCCAGCCCGGTTTCACCCAGATAGCGAAGTCGGTGATAGCGAGATTTCGCCAGGCGGCTGGGAGAAAAGACCTGAATTTGGGCTAACTCTTGGAGGAGGAGATTGCGCAATAGCCTACTTGCTTCAGCATGATTGGCATGTGCCCCTCCTTCTGGCTCCGGAACTATAAGGTCAATTATTCCGAACTCCTTGCACTCAGCGGCTGTCAGCCTCAGCTCAGGAGCAAGCTCCTGAGCCTTAGTTGCATCCCGATAGAAGATCGATGCAGCACGCTCTGGCGAGATCACTGTAAGATAGGCGTTCTCCAGCATCAAGACTCTGTCGGCCAGACTCAGGGCCAGGGCGCCTTCGCTCCCTCCTTGACCAATGATCACCGAAATAACAGGGGTGGGCAAATCGGAGAGGAAAGCCATAGTGGAAGCAATGGCCTGGCCAATCCCTTTTTCCTCGGCCTCTGGCCCTGGGTAAGCCCCTGGAGTATCGATAAAGTTTATAAGCGGCAGGTTGAACTTAGCGGCTAGCTTCATAGCTCGTTGTGCCTTGCGAAAACCTTCAGGCCTTACTCTCCCTTCATTCCGATCCCGTTGTTGTCCAATTACTACCACCGCCTCTCCACCGATCTCAGCCAAGCCGCAGATTAACGCTGGGTCATCACCGGAGACGCGGTCCCCGTGCAGTTCAACAAAGTTAAAGGCAATCCGTGACATGTAATCCAGGAAGGTAGGACGTAGCTTGTGTCGGGCGAGCTGGACTGTCTGCCAAGGTTGCTCTTGGGCATGAAGAGGGGCGAAGTAGGGCTTGGCCTTCTTCCGCATCCCTAGGCGATAACGTGGAGTAAGAAGATCAAGAATGATGGAGAGCAGATGTCTCTGCTCGGTTCGCTCGGCCACCTGGTCAATTAGTCCATGTTCTAAATGTGCTTCGGCAGTATGACCTTTCTCTGGAAGCACCCCACCCGCCTCTTCCTTCATCACCCTCAGAGGAGCAAAGCCCAGCAAAGCTTGGGGCTCAGCAATGATAATATCTCCCAGGCTGGCTAGGCTGACGTAAACTTCTCCTGTGGTGGGACTGCTCAGAATACAGATGAGGGATAATTTGTCCTCCTGGAATCTCCTAGCGGCTGCAGTCACTTTACCCATTTGGATCAAGGAAAGCACCCCTTCTTCTACCCGGCAGCCACTGGAGGAAATCACTACGACCAATGGCAGTCGGCGTCTTGAGGCAAACTCAAAGGCACGAGCGAGCTTTTCTCCTGCCACCACTCCCAGGCTACCGCCCATGAAGCCGAAATCGAGCACTGCCAGGACAACTGAGTTTCCCCCGATGGAACAACTGCCAGTTAAGACTGCCTCGGCTAGTCCACTCTTTCTCTGTGCTTCCAAGAGTCGCTCTTGATAGGGCAGGTTACTTTCTAACTGTAAGAATTCCGGAGTAGCCAACCTAGGATCCAGTTCTTGAAAGCTCTCCGGGTCGACCAGTAAGTTTACTCGCTTCCACGCTGGGAGATAGTGGTGGAAGTGGCAAACATCACAAACTCGGTAGATCCGATATAGTTCAGCCTGGGATAAATCGGCCCCGCAATGTAGGCAGCGGGCTTCCTCTAGAGGTTCCTCAGGAGGGGGCTGCGAGGTGAATCTTTCCAGCCTCCGCTGCTTTAACCTCTGCCGCTCCAGGTAATAAGCCAGTAGCGAAATCAATTCCCTCATTCTTCCTCATGTTCACTGGGTTCGCTTGAGATGAGTTCTTCCTCCTCCAGTTGCTCCATTAGTCTAGCTGCACGAGGATAACCTATATGTAACCGGCGCTGTAGCAAAGAGATGGAAAGGTGGGGATATTCCCTGGCTAATTCCTTAGCACGCTCGAGAAAAGGATCTAGCTCCAATTTTTCAACCGGGAGAGAGGCAAAGTCCTGCGCTATACGGTCGCGTTCCGCTGGCAGATGCTCCTCAGCCCACTTTCTCCAGAAGTTGGTGACTTTATCCATTTCCTCGTCAGAGATAAAGCACCCTCTGAGCCTTCTTGGCTTATGGGCATCTGGTGTGAGATAAAGCATATCCCCTTTCCCCAGCAGCTTCTCAGCACCTGGTGTGTCCAGAATGGTACGGGAGTCCACCACGGAAACCACTGCGAAGCTGATACGAGCTGGGAAGTTGGCCTTAATGAGCCCTGTTATTACATCCACTGAAGGCCGCTGAGTAGCCACTACCAGATGGATTCCGGTAGCACGAGAAAGCTGAGCCAGACGGCAGATGAGAGGCTCAACTACATCGGCAGCCGTCATCATAAGGTCTGCCAGTTCATCAATGAACACCACAATGTAGGGAAGCGGCTCAGCCGACTTGCTATTGTAGACATCAACATTGCGCACTCCTGCAGCGGCAAACCTGCGGTAACGGTGATCCATTTCCAGGGTGACTCGACGCAGAGCTTCAATCGCTTTATCGACATCCACCACTACAGGGGTAAGGAGATGAGGTATTCCATTAAAAGTGACCATTTCTACTCGCTTGGGGTCAATAAGCACTAACCTAACTTCGCTAGGCATCGTGCGCATGAGGAAGGAAGTGATCATGCAATTGAGGCAGACGGTCTTGCCACTTCCTGTAGCTCCGGCGATGAGCAGGTGGGGCATCTTAGCTATATCACACACCACGGGCTCCCCCCCAGCAGCTTGACCCAGAGCCACTACTAATTTTGATCTGCCCCTGGCTTTTTGGAAAACCGAGCTATCAATAACGCTGCGCAGAGGAACTATGGCAGTGCTAATATTAGGGACCTCAATGCCCACCAAAGGCTTGCCAGGCACTGGTGCTTCAATCCGCACGCTGGGAACAGCCAGTGTCAAGGCCAAATCATTAGCTAGAGAAAGAAAGCGCTCCACCTTAACTCTAGTCCTCGAGATTTCCTCAAGCCGGTACACTGGGTTGCCGTCCTTGTCCTTTTTTATCTTGCCATCTGATTCCCTCTCCAACACTCGGCGGAATTTTCTCTCCCACCCTGGCTCAACCCCAAATTGGGTGACTGAAGGCCCAGGGTTCACCTGCACCACCTTGGCCTCTACCCCATAGCTGGATAGAGCACTCTCAAGCAGTTTAGCCCTTTCACTCTCATCGGCTTGGGCAAAAGCAGCCTTGGGAGCTTTGTTAAGGAATTCAATGGGGGGTGAGCCTTGAGCAAGATCAGCTGCGAAGGTTTTTTCAGATATGGTCGCCGACAAGGTAGTCTCCGAGGTAGGAACTTTTCCACCCAGCCGGGGGGGTGCTTCTGGCCTCCTCTCGGCTGGGGCTGGTTTCTTCACTAGCAGACCGGCAAGGCCTGTGCCTAACATCCGAACTAGAGAGAAAATTCCTTGGGTGGTCTTCTTCAACGAAAACTCCAATAACTTCCAGAGTTGCTCGGTCAGCATTAGGGTAAGCTGCCAGAGGGATAGGAGAAACCTACTTATTAATTTAAAGGAACCTCGAGGGGTAAGAATGATGAGGCCACCAAACCCCAGGCCCAGAAGGCGAGCCCAAGTATAAGAGCTGCCACTGATAGCTTTTCCTAAGGAACCACCAAGGGTGGCCTCACCAAGGTTTACAGCAGCTATGTAGGTCTGGGGATGGAATACTGAAAGTACCCCCCAGACGAAAGCTGTGAAGGACATGGCTCCTAACCAGTGATTCCACCTCCGTTGCAGGACCTGGAAGTGCCGGCCCCAGAACACCCAAAGCAACACCACAAACCACCCAGCTAGCAGAACGGCAGCGAAGCCGACCGTCTCCAGGATTGCTCGGACGATATTTGCCCAGAAAAGGAATGCTAGCACACCGGCTAGAGCAATCCCTAGCAATTTGAGGGCAGCCCAGGGAACACGATACCCTGCCCTACTTCCGCCAGATGAGGATATATTTGGCCTTTTCATCTTCGCCAATTGGGATTGGGCAAGTCGGATACTAAAACATGCTAAGCTGCTGAGGTTGCATTTGCAATTTTTCTGCCTCTGCCAAGAGGGAAGGCAGTCTGCGGATGTCGACTTCTATTGTCTCACGAAGATTCTGCCGATGAAGCGCTGCTGCAGGATGATACATTGCAAAATAAATTCGGTGATCTATTTTGCGGGCCGTGCCGTGAACCCTACTGATGCTCTGGCCAGGGAAGAACATAGCCATGGAGTAACGTCCTAAAGTAACGATTACCTTGGGATCAACGATCTCGATTTGCAGGTCAAGCCATTTGCGGCAAGCCTTCACTTCATTTGGTAAAGGATCCCTATTCTCCGGAGGGCGACACTTAACCACATTACAGATGTAGACCTCATTTCGCCTAATCCCGATCGAGGCTAAGAGATCATCGAGAAAGTGCCCTGCAGGCCCAACAAATGGTCTTCCCTCTTGGTCTTCATAGAATCCAGGGGCCTCGCCGATAAACATGATCTGGGCGTCCTCTGGCCCTTCTCCCGGAACTACCCTAGTACGGTGCTCAGCTAGTGGGCAGCTCCGGCAGCCTTCGATCTCCCGGTAAAGTTCAGTGAGTTTCGACACTTCCTTCCTCCTTGCTCACTATCATTTTAAAACCAATTAGGAGCAACAGCAACCCAAAAGCTGCGGAGAGGAAACGGGCCGATAGAAGTCCAGCAATCCAAGCCCCAAGCAAGGCAAAAACCATGGAAATAGGGGCGATTCGTAGCACCAGTTGAGTCCTGACATTCCCCTGCCTTAATTGAGCTATAGCTCCTACTACTGCAGTGACCGGCATTACAGTAAGAGCCACCCCCTGAGCCAGGTGCTGTTCTACCCCAAGTATAAGAACCAGGCCCGGGATAATCAATGCCCCCCCGCCAACGCCCAGCATCCCAGCACAAATGCCGCTAAAAGCCCCAATTACTATAGCTATGGCAATGCTCATGGTAAAAACGAAAGCCCTGGCGGGCGCGTTCAAAGGCTTAAATGAAGGGTTTGGAAATCATCCACAAGGCGGAGAAGATGAGAAAGGCCCCAAAACCTAGCCGTAAATTTCTTGAAGTGGCTCTAACCATCAATCTAGAGCCAAGAAAAACTCCACCAATGCTGCCAGCGGCTATCTCCGCCACCAGGATCCAATTTACATCGCCACGAGTGATGTAGAAGAACATCCCAGAGAGGGCAATGAAGATGATGATTGTTAGAGAAGTAGCGTGAGCTTGATGCTGCTCAGTTCGAAGAACCTTGGTAAGCAGGGGAACCAGAAAAACACCTCCACCAAGCCCCAAGAGCCCAGCTACAAAGCCGATTGCTGCCCCTCCCACTAAGGAGAACCAACCCTTATTCGTCCTCTATCCCCTGTTCCTTGAGGTAATCAACTAACTTCTGTACGGTGGTTAATTTCTCCGCTTCCTCGTCCGGTATCTCTAAGGGGCTGCCTTCCTGGCCAAACTCCTCCTCAATGGCCATTACTAGCTCTACCAGATCAAGGGAGTCTGCATTCAAGTCATCGGTGAAGGAAGCCCCTGGAGTTACTTCGCCTTCATCTACGCCGAGCTGCTCGGCGACTATCCTTCTCACGCGTTCAAAAACCGTGGCCATTTTTCCCTCCCTGCAGATTTTTCATGGTCTGAAATTCTTTGTTTGATTAGCTTGCTAGTATAGCTTTGCTAACCGAACCTAGCACGCCGTTTACAAATCGAGAAGATCCCTGGCCTCCAAAGGTTTTAGCCAGCTCCACCGCCTCATTTATGGCCACCTTAGGAGGCGCTTGACCATGGAACAGGAGCTCAAAGAGGGCCAATCGAAGAATATTCCGGTCAATTGGAGCAAGCTGAGCTACTGGAAAAGCAGGAGCGAAGCGCTGGATAAGGACATCTATTTCTTCTCCCCTCTTCAACACCCCATTTAGCAGTTCCTGGGCAAATGAAAAAGCCTCTTTGGTAAGATTTTTCTCCTGAGCCAGCCGGGTTAAGACCTCATGCGGGTCATGACCCACAAAATCAGACTCGTATAATGCTTGCAGAACAATGACTCTGGCTCTCCTTCGCCGGCTCATAATTACTTCCAGTAGTGACGTCTGCCGTTATTAAGTTTTTAAGGGTGACTTTTGTCTACAACTATCCTAGCTCAAGAGATGTAGGTTTCCCAGTCGTACATTCTTTAGTCCCGCTTCATGAGCAGCGGCAAGGGCTTCTTCAGCTTGTTTCATAGAGGTAGTCGGCAGATCAGTTAAACAAAAACTAGGGTAGAAAGCAAGCAAGGCATACGGTATTTCTGGATTGAGGGAGGAGATGAAGCGGGCAATATGGAAGATTTCCTCACGATCGATATACCCGGGTATCAAGAGGGTACTGGCCACCAGTAGCGGGGGTTCCAGCCTCTGAGGGACGTAACTGGCTGCCAGCCGGAAGTTTTCCAAGGTTCGCTGATTGCTCACTCCACAAAGGGCAAAATGTACCTTTTCATCCCAGGCCTTCAGGTCGAACTTCAGACAACCTCCAGATTCCAGTGAAAGCTTAAGCATCTGCTTTAGGAGCGCTGGGTGCATGGAGCCGTTAGTTTCCCAGCAGATGCGCAGAATGCTATCTCCTCGCCTCTTCAGCGCTAATCGTGAGGTTAGGATAGCGTGAGGGAGCTGAGGGGTTGGGTCACCTCCAAAATAACAGATGCAGGAAGTGGAATCATCTACCTGGGATGCTAGTTGAGAAGCCATTATTTGTGGCTCATCAGTGGCAGTGGTTCGGTAATGCCAGTTCTGACAGAAAAGGCAGTCAAAGGAGCAGGCTTGATAGAAGACCGCCAGATTTCTATAACCAAGTTCTGGTCCTCTTTGGTGAGCGAAGCTGGGGTAGCCAGCTCCAGTTCCCCCAGGACAGACCCAATCAGCTACGCAGTTGGTGGGGAGAGGGTCATGATACCAACTCAGGTTTCCCTTGGAAGCTGTGGGTCCAGCCAGCTGGCCATTCTCCACCCAGCGTGCTCCGCAGAAGCTTCTTTCTCCCTCAGAAATCTGACATTCATTGACACAAATTTGGCAGGTGAAGCCGGGGCCTCTTGGAGGAGTTGAGGGGAGCCCAAAGGCCTCCCGGGCTTTACGATGAGCCTCCTCCAGACGAGGTTTGACTTGCTCAAAATCTCGGCGGATGCAGTTAAGGCACGTGCCCAGAAATTGAGAGATGAGCGGTGACTCCTCCCCACAGAACTCACACTGGGCAATTCGCTCCTCTCGCTGTTGACCTATTGGACTGAGGCCCGGCAGTTTCATTTGAGATTTCAGATTTCTCTCAGGCTTACAGGTTGAGGTTAGAGATGGAATTGAGGTCGCTCAAATTGATCACTTGTACATCCTTGCTAATGCGCTTGATGAGACCAGACAGAACTTTCCCCGGGCCAATTTCAACGAAGGTAGAGACACCGTCTTCCACCATGTACTCTACACAGGATTGCCAGCGAACGGGGCTGCAAAGTTGTTGTACCAGCCTCTCCTTTAGCTCTTCGGGATCTTTTTCCGGCCGAGCAGTGACATTAACCACTATGGGTATTCTTGGCTCCCGGAACTCTAGCTCTGAGATCACCTCTCCAAGACCTTCAGCGGCTGGCCTCATCAAGATAGAGTGGAAGGCCCCGCTAACTTCCAGTTTAACTACTCGCCTTGCTCCCCTAGCCCGACTCAGATCCATCGCCCAGGCCAAGTGTTGGTTGCTTCCGCTAATCACGATCTGCCCTGGAGAGTTGATGTTAGCTATTTGAGTGCCCGTCTCCTGGCAAATCTCCTCGAGAGTTATCTCATCCAAACCAATAATGGCCGCCATGCCACCAGGGTATTTCTCAGCTGCCTCCTGCATCAGGCGGGCTCGTTCCCAAACCAAGCGGAGCGCTGCGGTAAAATCAAGCGCTCCAGAAGCTGCTAGAGCTGTAAACTCACCCAAGCTATGTCCAGCGAC
This sequence comes from uncultured Dehalococcoidia bacterium, assembly GCA_964548795.1. Classification (GTDB taxonomy): domain Bacteria; phylum Chloroflexota; class Dehalococcoidia; order SZUA-161; family SpSt-899; genus CAZYDA01. The sequence continues at coordinate 27,741 of CAZJSO010000002.1, forward strand.
AAAAGCAGGCCGAGCATCATCATTACCGAAAGCAGATCGAAGACAAGCCAGACTTACGGTCATTATTGCTGGCTGGGTGAAAACTGTCTGGCGTAGCTTCTCGTCAGGACCTTCAAAACACAGGCGGGAAAGAGGGAAATCAAGAAGCTCATCCGCCTGCTCAAAAACCTCCCGAGCTAACCTTGAACCCTTGAAGAGGTCAAAGCCCATACCTACCTTTTGTGAACCTTGCCCTGGGAAGACAAAGGCCATTTTATTCATGAGAGCCCTCCAATCTACCCCGTGGTGAGGGAACTATTCTCGGTCTCTGGAAAACACAGAAGTGGTATCTAGGCACTTATCATTTCTCCTTCTTAACTGAGAGCACCTCTCTTCCTTGATAGGTGCCACAAAAAGGACAAGCCCGATGCGGCAATTTTTGCCGGTGGCACTGGGGGCAAAAACTTAAACTGGGGAGAGAAAGACCGAGATGACTTCTCCTCGCGCCGGTACGGCTTCTAGACGTTTTCCTCTTCGGTAAGGCCATAGCAGCTAAGTTTCCTTGCCAAGTAAGGCTTTCAAGGGAGCTAAAGTCATGTTGGTAGACTCCAAGTCACATTCGCAAGGCCCACAATTAAGATTCTTGCCACAATTTGGACATAGCCCAGCACAATCTGGCCGGCAGAGCGGCTTTATGGGCAGATTGAGTAGAACATGCTGACGGACAGCCTCATCCAAGTCAAGTATGTTGTTCTCCTTAATGACAAACCCTTCCCTCTCCCCGAGGGAAAGGGAGCCGAGAGTCATGGGAAAATCCTTTGCTGGGAAGTACTCCTCCTCGAGCTCGAAAGAAAGTGGGAGCTCAAATTCCTCCAAACAGCGACTACAAACAGCCTTAACCGAAGTTTGCAGCTTTCCAGTTACCAGAATGCCTCGGTCAGTGCGAACTAATTTGAGATCTCCCCGCAGAGGGAATCCCTCCCCAGTAATTTCATCGACTCGATAGCAGCGAATTTCACCAACTAAGCCTTTGAGTTGCTGGGCAACATTGATCCTCATTGTAACGGAACTTGTTTTATTCTAAAGGCAAAACTTGCTGATTGTCAAGCTTGCTTTCCGGCGTACGATACTCACCTCACCTGCGAGCATCCCTCAGTCTCGCGGTAAGCATTGGCACTACCTTGAACAGGTCACCTACTATGGCATATGTGGCTACTTCAAAGATGGGCGCATTTGGGTCTTCATTAATCGCAACGATGACCTCTGAGGTTTGCATGCCAGCAAGATGTTGCACGGCTCCGGAGATACCGCAGGCGATATAAAGTTTGGGACATACTGTCTTCCCGGTCTGACCGATCTGGTGCGAGTACGGGATCCAGCCATCGTCTACCGGCGGCCGAGAGGAACCAAGCGCTGCACCTAGGACATCAGCTAACTCCTGTAGTATCTGGAAGTTCTCTGGCTTCCCTAGCCCGCGGCCGCCAGCGACGATGATGTCGGCATCTTCAAGTTTCACCTTGTCCGTAAGCTCTTCAACGAAAGAAAGCAATCTGGTTCTAGAGGTGATGGATTCCCTATCGAAATTCACCCGGATTACTTTCCCTTTTCGTTCCGCATTCGGCGTGCCTCGCTTGAAAACATGAGGACGCACGGTGCTCATTTGCGGTCTTCTTACTGGGCAGGTAATCGTTGCCATGATATTTCCGCCAAAGGTGGGGCGGGTTTGCAGCAGGAGGCCACTTTCCCTATCTATCTCTAGGCCGGTACAATCTGCTGTTAGTCCTGTTTCCAAAGCAGCTGCCACTCTGGGAATAAATGACCGTCCTAGTGAGGTGGCACCGGCCAGCAATATTTCAGGCTTATGCTCTCGAATCAACCTTACTAACTGTCCGACATACACGTCTTCCTGATGATCTGCCAAGGCAGGGTCATCCAGCAGATACACCTTATCAGCCCCATATTCAATCAGTTGTTGTACCCCTTCGACCCGATGACCAAAACACACTGCACAAAGCTCGGTGTGTAAATCATCTGCCAGTTCCCGCCCCTTCGATACCAACTCATATGCCACGCTTTTTAACCTGCCATCCCTCTGTTCGGCGAATACCCAGACGCCACGGAAGCTATCTTGGGGAGTCTCCAGCTCCTTAGGAGCCTCAATAATTATGGCGTCATAATCACAGGCATCCTTACAGGCACCACAGAGAGTGCAGTTGTCGTTCACTTGCGCCTTATTATTTACTATCTGCAGTGCATCGAACGGGCAAGCTGGTATGCAGGAGCCACAGCCGACACATCTTCCGATATCGATTTGGATGGTCATAGCCTCTTACCTTAGATCACCTTATTCTCGCGCAGCTTTGTCACTAGTGCTTCTACTTGATCTTGCAAGCTTCCCTGAAGCACCTCTGCCTTACGAGTCCTCTGGGGGTAAAAGATGCGGATAACATGAGTTGGGGAACCAGATACACCGATTTTATTTGCGTCGATACCCAAATCTTGAGCTTTCCAGACAGGTATTCGGGCTGTCTTTGACCTCATGGTGCCCAGCAGGGAAGGCAAGCGTGGCACATTGATCTCCTTCACTACGCTGATTACGCAAGGGAGGGGACTCTCAACTATCTCGCGGCCCTCTTCTACCATTCGCTGCACCCTAATGCAGCCCCCAGAGATTCCCTCAACCTGGCTGACATAGGCTACGAAAGGTATACCCAGCCTCTGTGCCAGCTCTGGCCCTACCTGCCCTGTATCGCCATCCATCGTTTGTCTACCACAGATTATAAGGCTGTATTCATCAATCTTCGTAATGGTCTTAGCCAGCACGTAGGACGTGGCCAGGGTATCAGAACCAGCAAAGGTCCGATCGCTAATAAGGACAGCTTCATCAGCACCAACGGAGATGGCTTCCCTTAGAGCATCCTCTGCTTGGGGTGGACCCATGGTCACCACGGTAACCTTTCCTCCATATCTCTCCTTTAATCGCACGCCCTCTTCTATAGCATAGGTATCGAAAGGGTTAATTATGCTCTCTACCCCTTCCCTTATCAAGGTGTTAGTCAACTTGTTAATACGTACCTCAGTGGTGCCGGGGACCTGTTTAAGGCAGACGATGATTTTCATGTCCTTTTCCCCTTACGCTTCAAGAGATGAGGAATGATGTCGTTACGCAGCACCTGATTGGTGCCCTCATATATCTGAATGATCTTCGCGTCCCGCATCATTTTCTCTACCGGATAATCACGCATGTAACCTGCGCCGCCGAATACCTGTACCGCGTCTGTGGTAACCCTCATGGCCACGTCGCTGGCGAATACCTTAGCCATGCCAGCCTCTTCAGTGTAATCTCTAGCACCACTATCTACCGTTCTAGCCACAGCGTAGACTAACGCTCTGGCCGCCTCTATCTCTATAGCCATGTTAACCAGCATATGTTGAATGGCCTGAAATGAGGATATAGGTCGGCCAAATTGCACACGTTTTTGGGCATAAGCTATAGCTTCTTCCAGCGCTCCTTGAGCCAGTCCCACGGCCTGGGCGGCAACGCCAGGCCGTGACTCATCGAAGGTCTTTATGGCTACAACAAAGCCCAGGCCCTCCCTGCCCAGTAAATTATCCCTGGGCACCCGGCAGTTGTGGAAAACTAGCTCCCTCGTGGAAGAAGCACGAATACCCATCTTTCTCTCTTTTCTGCCAAAGGTGAATCCGGGCGTATCTTTCTCCACCAATATAGCACTGGCCCCTCGGGCCCCTTTAGCTGGATTAGTCATGGCAATAACCGTGTAAAGTTGAGCTTCGCCGCCATTAGTGATAAACTGCTTGGTGCCATTTAGAATATAGCTACTTCCCTCTGAGGCTGCAGATGTCCTGATGGACGCAATATCACTGCCTGCTGCTGACTCTGTGACCGCAAATGCTGCTAGCATCTTCCCGCTAGCTATCTGGGGAAGGTATTTTTGTTTCTGCTCTTCCTTGCCATACTTTATCAGGGGAATGGAAGCCAAAGCGACAGCGGCGTAGCTAATGGATACTCCACAGCAACCCCGACTTAGCTCTTCAATGGCTAGGCACAGATCCAGGCACCCACCGCCCAAGCCCTCATATTGCTCTGGTATAAATATCCGAAACAGGTCAGCCTGGCTGAGCTCCTTGATTATGGCCCAAGGAAACTCCTCCTTCTCGTCCAGCTCAGCTCGTACTGGAATTATCCTCTCCTCGGTAATTCTGCGGGCTATGCTCCTTATCATCTCCTGCCGTTCGTTTAGGAAATATTGCAAGACGCACCCCTTTCAGGTAATTAGGCTTTCAGGGTAACAAATCGAAACCCCGCCCCATGCACACGAATTATTTTATCGCTGTCTTCCAGATGTGGCAAGCTCTTTGAAGTCACCGAAAGGTTGCCACAGGAGAGCCCAGCGAAGTAAAATATTTGCGGAGGGCAAAATGCCGATATACGAATATTTCTGTCCTAAGTGTGGAGAGGAATTTGAGCTAATGCGTCCTCTTTCTGAGGCAGACAAACCAGCAGCTTGCCCCCGTTGTGGGACAGAGGGAGAGAGGCTAATTTCTGCCTTTGCCTCAAAAATAGACTATTATATTAAACCGGCAAGAGGAGCTTTCAGGAAGAGGAAGCAAGCCAGTGGGAAGATTTAAGCAGCGTTTGCTTTTAAGAATCAAAAAGGCATTGGGGCTGAATATCTTCCTCTGCGATACCTGTAAATGGAATTGGCGTAGTGCTTGCCACCGACCAGAGCGCCCCAATGCCACAGAGTGCCCTGATTACGAGAGACGAGGCAAATGAGCTTCATCTCTCTATTATCATGGCCATGCCCTGCCCTCCACCAATGCAGAGAGTAGCTAATCCCCGGTGAGCGTCTCTTCTCTCCAGCTCATAAAGTAGGGTTACCAGCAGCCGGGCGCCGGTACAACCTATGGGGTGCCCCAGCGATATTCCTGAGCCATGGGGGTTGACATCCTCACATCCGGGGTCACAAAAATCGGGGTTCTCTCCGTAGCGAGGAATGCCTAGCTCTCTCATGCAGGCGATCGCTTGTGAAGCAAAAGCCTCGTTCAGCTCAATTACATCCATATCCTTGATGGTATAGCCCGTTTTTTTAAATAATTTTCGGGTTGCTGGTATTGGCCCCAGGCCCATATATTTCGGGTCCACAGCGCCGGAAGCGTACCCCTTGACAGTAGCTCTTATTCTCAGCCCATTTCTTTCAGCGAATTCACGGGATGTGATAAGTAAGGCAGCCGCGGCATCATTTATCCCAGAGGAATTACCGGCAGTAACTGTGCCCCCCTTCAAGAAAGCTGGAGGAAGTTTGCTCATGCGTTCTACGCTGGTCTCCATTGGCCTTTCGTCTATATCGAATATCTTGGGAGGACCCTTCCTCTGGGGAATTTCCACGGGTACGATTTCCTCCCTAAAGGTTCCGTCCTTTATAGCTTTTAAAGCTCGGTGATGGCTCTCCGCTCCAACTTCATCCTGTTCCCTTCTGGAAATGTTGTATTCCCGGGCGATATTTTCCGCTGTAACCCCCATATGGTAATCGTAGAATATTTCATAAAGTCCGTCATAGACCATCATGTCCGTAAGCTCTGCTTTTGAGCTTATGTCCATGCGATATCCCCATCGAGCCTTGGGTAAAGCGTAAGGGGTATGACTCATGCATTCCATCCCCCCAGCTACGATAGCATCCGCATCCCTGGCCTTTATTGCCTGGCAGGCTAAAGCCACTGCTTTCATGCCCGAAGCGCACACCTTGTTCACCGTGATAGCGTTCACTTCCTGGGGCACTCCGGCCCTTATGGCTGCCTGTCTGCCTGTATTCTGCCCCTGACCACCCTGAAGCACGTTTCCCATTATAACTTCATCTATCTTTATTGGCTTAAGGCTCTCCTCCCAGTCCATGTATTTCGCCTCTACCTCACTTTTCTCGACGGCTTGCAGGATGGTGGGCCTGAACTCCTTCAGCTCATCGGGGACGAAGGGCCGAAGGCCAGCCCTTCTCAATACCTCCCTGATCACTACTCGCCCGAGTTCTACTACCTCAACATCCCTCAGGGATCCGCCGAAGGCCCCTATTGCTGTCCTGACCCCCCCGATAATTACCGGATCTCTAGCATCCATTGGCTCCCCCTTAATTTTTTGAGAATTGACTATCTGCCTTTGTATTCCGGCTTCCTTTTCTCGGCAAAAGCTTTCAGCCCCTCCTTAGCATCTTCGGTGCTGAAAATACTCCCGAAGAGAAGTTTCTCCAGAGCCAAGCCATCTTCCAAGCTCATGTTGGAGCCGCGAACCATGGACTGTTTGGCCGCTTGCACAGCAAGAGGCCCGTTCTCACAGATCTTGGCCGCCCATTCTCTCGCTGTAGGCATAAGCTCAGAAAGAGGGACCACTTTGTTCACTAATCCAATCCGGTAAGCCTCTTTCGCATCTATGATGGTGCCCATGAGGATAAGCTCTGCTGCCTTGGCCCAGGGAACGAAACGAGGCAATCTCTGAGTTGCCCCCCATCCGGGGATGATAGCCCACCTTACTTCTGGATTGCCAAAGGTGGCATTTTCTGCCGCGATTCGGAGGTCACAGGCGAGGACGAACTCCAGTCCCCCGCCCAAGGCCATGCCATTAACGGCAGCGATAAGTGGTTTCCAAATGCTCAATCCGCGAACGACGGACGCTGGGAATTCATAGGACTTCTCCGCCACTGCTGGTATTAGCTTTCTTAGGTCGGCCCCGGCGGAGAAGGCTTTCTGGCCCGCGCCAGTAAGTATGCCTACCCAGGCATCGGGGTCATCTCGGAACTTTACCAAGGCCTCACTCATTTCGGTGAAGGTCTCAGGGTCGAAGGCATTTAAAGCCTCCGGTCGGTTGATGGTCAAGACGACGATATGGTCGCTCTTCTCATAAAGGATTGGCATCTCTCCTCCTTTACTTTTTGTTTATATTTTTAACTCTTCTTGTTTATCCTGTAAACTCAAATCATCAAAGGCTGGGAATCCTGGGGGTAGTTTTGCTATCCCACAAAGCGAAGGAACGTCCCGGCGGCTACCATGGTACCAATAACGCCAGCGACATTCGGCCCCATAGCATGCATGAGCAGGAAATTCCGGGGGTTAGCCTTCTGCCCCATTACCTGAACTACTCTAGCTGACATGGGCACAGCGGAGACGCCGGCAGCCCCGATCATGGGGTTTATCTTCTCCTTCGAAAGCAGGTTCATCAGCTTGGCAATGGCCACTCCAAAGGCAGTCGCTGCGGCAAAAGCTACCAGTCCTAGGGCAAATATCTCCACCGTCTGAGGGCGCAGGAAATTTTCGGCTGTCATTGACCCCCCGATGGCCATGCCAAGCAAGATGGTGAGGATGTCCATGAAAGCCTCTCCAGATGTTCGAGAGAGTCTTTCGGTTACCCCGCACTCACGCAGGAGATTTCCAAACATAAAGCAACCAATGAGTGGAGCTGCTTGAGGAACTAGCCAGATGATCACCACCGCGGCAATCAAGGGGAAAAGAATGCGCTCCCGGATGGGGACTTCTCGAAGCTGTGGCTTCATATAAATGGCCCTCTCCTTCTTGCTGGTGAGGGCCCGGATGACCGGTGGCTGGATAAGGGGCACCATGGCCATATAGGAATAAGCTGCTGGTGCAGTAGCTGCTAGAAGGTGAGGTGCAAGCTTGGCCGTTAGGTAGACTGTAGTTGGCCCGTCTGCCCCCCCAATTATTCCGATGCTGCAAGCTTCCTTTATGTCGAAGCCAAACAGCAGGGCCATGAAAAAGACGAAGTAAACACCGAACTGGGCTGCTGCTCCAAGGATAAGCGTTTTGGGATTGGCCAGCAAGGGTCCAAAATCGGTAAGTGCGCCTAGCCCTAGAAAGATGAGGAGGGGAATGATCTCAGTTAGAATCCCGCCCTGGAACACCTGAGAGAAAAGCCCGGTTCCTTGCGCTCCCTTCTCCAGTATTGAGACGGCCTCGAGTACAGCCAGCCTATCATGAGCATGGACGAAATCTCCCTCTCTAACAAGAAGGTCATCTTGGGCTAACTTTCCTCCAGCAGGCGCTTTAACATCTACTACCTCGCCGCTGGGCTCTTTTATTTGGAAGAGAAGCCGTCCCTTCTGGACCTTTAAGGCCTCTTTTTCCGCCGGGTGTACACTTACAGCTATGATCTTTCCCTCCGTTGGAGACTGAACGAGGAGCTGGGCATGGAAAAGCGGGGGGAAGAGATTTACCACAATCATGGCGAAGCCGATGGGAACAAGAAGCAAAGGCTCCCACTTCTTCGCTATTCCCATGTAGACAAAGAAGCCACCTATTAGAAAAGCTATTATGTAACTTCCGGGGAAAGGCCCTCCAGAAAAGAAGGTGAGAAATCCTCCACCTATTACTGGACCCATATTGACCCCGCAAAGGCGCCAATCTTTCTCACTTTTCCCCTCTCCTGCCCATTCTTTGAATCGCTAGGCTGGCTCCCCATACCACCAGGGCAAGAATTACCAATACCAAAAACACGATTCCGAATCCTGCCCCGGCGATCTTAATGGCCAGACCCCAGTCTATTCCCAGCATGTCACGAGCCGCGTTTTTCTGTTTTAATACTCAATGATAGCTATAGTGTCACCAACCTTGACTACCTGTCCAGGTGAGACCTGGACTTCATTTATCGTCCCTGAAACGGGAGCCAAGATGGGATTCTCCATCTTCATTGACTCTATTTCACAAATTACATCCCCCTCCTCGACCTTATCACCGCTTTGCAGGTGAACCCGCAGAATTTTGCCTACAATGGGAGCTTCAACTATTTCCTTTGCCATTTTCACTTCCTCCTGTAATTCGGTGCAGTTATAAGTTGATGTTAGAGTATTTCCTCCAAACTTTCCAGGGGCATGTTCCCGGGGAGACGAACTTGTTCTCCAAGAGATCCAGGGCCCGATTAATGTATTTCCTCGTATCATGAGGCATGATAACATCGTCAATATACCCCCGCTCGGCCCCTACGTAGGGGTTCTCATAGATCTCGCTATACTCTCGAATTCTCTTCGTCCTTACCTCTTCTGGGTTCTCCGCCTTCTTGATTTCGTGAGCAAAGATAACACTGGCGGCTGTATTGGCTCCGACTATGGTAACACGAGCAGTGGGCCAGGCAAAGACGAAATCGGCCCCGATGCTCTTATCTAACATCCCATAATGAGCTCCAGCATAGGATTTCCTCACGATAATGGAGATCAGAGGAACAGTGGCATCGGACCACGCGTAAAGCATCTTAGCACCATGGCGTAAGATTCCAGCCCAATCCGCTTGGGAACCTATTACGTAACCAGGACAGTCCACAAAGGTCACTAGAGGAATATTGAAGAGGTCGCAGAATCTGATAAAGCGAGCTCCTTTGTCTGAAGAGTCAACATCTAGCATTCCCGCTGCCCATGTTGGCTGATTAGCCACTATCCCCACCGGACGTCCATTAAAACGAGCAAATCCAGTGATAAGGTTCTTGGCATAGAGTCCTAAGGTTTCAAAGAAATAGCCATCGTCTGCCACTGCTTTTATCACCTTCTTCATATCAAAGGGCCTAAAAGGCTCATCGGGAACAAGGCTGTCCAGCTCCTCCTCAACACGCTCGGGAGGATCATCAGTTCCAATTCGCGGCGGCTTCTCACGGTTGCTCGAGGGGAAGAAAGCCAGTAGTTCCTTAGCTTTGTCTATGGCATCCTTGTCATCTTTGGCCACTACATGTGTCTGTCCGGACTTAACTGCATGTGCCCGCCAGCCGCTAAGCTCCTGGAGGCTGATCTCCTCACCTATTTGTGTCCTAACAAAAGCCGGGCCAGCGATGCCCATGAAGCCTGTCTCACGCGCTTGGATGAGGAAGTCCTGCATTATGGGATGATAAGCTTGCCCTCCCAGGCAGGGTCCTAGCAGCAAGGCTATCTGTGGTATTACGCCTGAGGCCAGATCCTGCATCCGGAATAGCCAGCCGTAGGCCTCCAGAGTGTCCATACCCTCTTGTAGTCTAGCCCCACCGGAATCGTTTATGCCTATAATAGGCCAACCCTTCTCCATAGCAAATTGAATGGCGTATGTTTCCTTCTTGCCATGATATTCACCAAAAGTTCCAGCCATGGAGGAAAAATCCTCCGAGAAGGCCACCACCCATCGGCCATTCACTTTTCCAAAGGCAGTAACAACTCCTTCAGCCGGGACCCAGGCTTTATCCATTCCGAAGTGAACCGTGCGGTTTCTTATATGCATCCCTATCTCGGTGTAGTCACCCCCATCGAAGAGGTATTCCAGTCTTTCCCGAGCATTGAGTTGGCCTGCCTTTTGACGCCTTTCGAGGATCTTCGGGTCGCCCAGTTGCTTTATCTTCTCACGTCTTTCTTTAAGCTCCTGATATAGATCCTCCTTAGATTTGTACACTCCTCCGGGAAATTCATGCCATTCCGACATTTGAACCCTCCTTTCCTGCTATGCTCTCAGCGTTCTTTATGTCCTTTTCGATCTGAGTCTTAAGCTGTTCTGGACTAGCGAAGTGAACCTCGTCACGCAACCGCTCTAGAAACTCAATGGTCAGCCTCTGCCCGTAAAGATTTCCTTGAAAGCCGAGGATATGAACTTCTACCCATCTCTCACCTCCTCCAAATGTAGGCCTGACTCCTATGTTAGTCACTGAGGGAAACACCTTACCCCCAAGCCGGACCTGAGTAGCATAAACCCCATCAGGCGGAACAACTTGGAGCGAGTTGGGCAAAATGTTCGCTGTGGGGAAGCCCAATACTCTACCTCTATCTGCCCCGGGCAGCACTTCTCCCTTTAGAATGAATTTTCGACCCAGAAATTTGGCCACTTTCCCAAGCTCACCTCTGCTGAGTAGTTCGCGAATGAGGGTGCTTCGGACGATCACACCTTCAAGCTCGAACGGGGGCACCTGGAGAACTTTGAAGTCAAGTTCTTGGCCCAACATTTTGAGCGCTTCTGGATTCCCTTCCCGGTTCCTGCCCAGAGCGAAGTCTGGCCCCACCACCAGTAAACGTAACCCCAAGTACTTCCTTAACAAGCTGATAAACTCATGCGCAGTGAACTGGGAGAGCTCCAGTGTGAAAGGGAGTACAACGATTAAGGAGATGCCTGAACCCCGAATGAGAGCCTTTCGCTGTTCGAGGTTGGTGAGGCAGAGCAACCCCTTGCCTGGCGAAATTACTTCCTCAGGATGGCGGTCAAAGGTGACTACACCGGGCAGGAGCTTTTCCTGAGAGGCTTGTTCGACAAGCTTGTTTAGAAGATGCTGATGTCCTAAGTGAACTCCGTCAAACACGCCTACTGTAAGAGCGGTCTCTTGGCCTGGGGCAAACTTCTTCAGCTCACCTATTACATCCATGGCTTTAAATGGTTGGGCGAAGCTCAAGCCTTTTGAAACTCGTAGGAGATTCGGCCAGAAGAAAGCCTTACGGGAACGGGTTTTAGCTCTAAGCCAGCTCGGAGTTCATCTTGGGTGATTCCTTTGCTTAAGCGCCCGAAAACGTTTAACCCTTTCTTAAACTCCACCAGACCTAGGGTATAGGGTAGGTCATCATCGAAGCCGGTAGGGGCGAACTGTAGGGTAGTATAGGTGATGAGTTTTCCTTTGCCTTTCACCTCTACCCATTCCATTTCGCTAGACAGACATTGGCTGCAATCCATTTTAGGTGGCGAGAAGATCGTGCCACACTTCTTGCATCGGGTAACCATCAACTTTCCCTGCTCCAGGTAATCCACAAAATCAACAGCCTTAGTCTCGGAGACAAAGCCTACCTTCCCAAATTTCTCAAATCCCACCTTTACCTCCTGAGTATGGTCACGTTACCGTAGAGTCCCACACCACCGATGTTGTGGACTAGGCCAATTCTAGCCCCTGCCACCTGCACAGGCCCAGCCTCCCCACGAAGCTGTTTAACAATGGTTCTGAGTTGTGAACCGCCTGTAGCACCAATAGGGTGCCCTTTAGACAGAAGTCCGCCATCCACATTGACTGGTATCTTGCCCCCAATGTAGGTCTCCTTGTCCTGAATTAGCTTGCCACCTTCCCCTGGCTTACAAAAGCCTAGGTCGCCATAAGCCATGATTTCCGCAATGGTAAAACAATCATGAACTTCAGCTACATCTATATCCCCAGGGCCAACGCCGGCCATTTCATAGGCCTGGCGAGCTGCTTCCCGAGCACAGATGAAGCTGGTCATTGAATCGCGGCGTGCCATATTGACCGAACCTGATCCGGCTCCTATGCCAGCAATCCAAATAGGGGTGCTCTTGGCCTTCTTGGCTCTCTCCTTAGAAGCAACTATAAGGCAGGAAGCGCCATCGGCATTAGCACAGCAATCATACATCTTTAGCGGCGAAGCAATTACCCTAGAGTTTAGGACGTCCTCTAAGCTCACCTCCTTGCGGTAAGCTGCTTTGGGGTTGAGGGCAGCATATTTGGCGTTCTTGACTCGCACCAGGGCAAGCTGCTCCTCAGTGAGCTCATACTGATCCATGTAGGCTCGGGCAAACATAGCATAATAAGCTGGCATCATGGTGCCGAAGGGAGATTCCCACATTATGTCGGCCCCACGTCCCATCCGTTCCTGAACATCGGCAGAGCTTATTTCTGACATTTTCTGAAACCCAATGATTGCTATGACATCGTGAAGGCCAGACTCTACAAAGGAATAAGCCACCTTCAAGGCCGTGCTGCTGGAGGAGCAAATGCTCTCACAGTAGAAAGTGGGCTTAGGAGTTAACCCCAGATACTCTGAAATCACTCCAGCGGGGCTACGCTGTTTATCATATTCTGGAGCTGAAGCAATTATTGAGCCATCTAGCTCGCTGGGAGATATACCAGCATCATCTACAGCTTCTTTGAAGGCCTCAAAGCATAGCTCCTGAATAGAAATCCCACATCTACGTACGAAAGCAGTTTGCCCCACTCCTATGATAGCTACTTCGCTCATCTTACCTCCAAGGGACCCCTGTGGACTTGCTACCACACACCGCCAGGCAGTATAACACTTTTAATCTCCGTGTTCAAGCTTG
>CAZJSO010000003.1:0-30309 GCA_964548795.1 uncultured Dehalococcoidia bacterium
GAGGTTTTTCCGGGCTTTGTCGCTGGCTTTTCTGATGGCCTCGGGGAGCCCCCTCCCTTTGCCCAGCCCGTAACCCACCCTACCCTGACCTTCTCCCGCCACAACTAAGGCACTGAAAGAGAGCTTTTTCCCGCCAGTCACCGTCTTGGCCACACGTCGAAGATGTACCAGGTTTTCCGTCAGATTCGGGCCTTCGGGTTCCATGTCCTTATCTTTGTGCATTTTAGAAAATGAGCCCCGCTTCTCTAGCTGCTTCAGCTAAAGCTTTTACCCGACCATGATATTTATACCCTCCTCGATCGAAAGCCACGGCCTTTATCCCCATCTCCTTAGCCCTCCTTCCCAACAAGGCGCCTACAACTCTAGCCTTCTCCGTCTTGCTCTTGCCGGAGAGCTCTCCCTTAAGCTCAGGGTCGAGAGTTGAAGCTGAAGCAAGTGTTCGCCGCTGCAGATCATCAATGACTTGGGCATAGATATGCCTCAAGCTTCGAAAAACGGAAAGCCGAGGCCTATCTTTAGTGCCAGAGACCTTCTTCCTCACCCTTAAATGCCGCCTTATTCTAGACTCTTGGCTGGTCTTGGCCCTCATTATCTCTTTCCCACCTTCCCTGCCTTACCTGGCTTAAGCATTATATGCTCTCCCTGATAACGCACGCCCTTCCCCTTATAACGATCCGGAGGTCGCAGCCGGCGAATCTGAGCTGCTACCTCCCCTACTACCTCCTTATCAATGCCAGATATGCCAAGTTTGTTACCCTCCACACCTATTGAGATGCCGGGCGGTGGAGCAAATTCGATGGGGTGAGAATAGCCTAGCTGAAGCACCAGCTTCTCTCCGACTTTCTGAGCCCGATAACCCGTCCCCACGATCTCCAAAGTCTTGGTGAACCCTTCGCTCACCCCCTGGACCATATTGGCCAGAAGTGTTCGGGTTAATCCGTGAAGTGAACGATGGATTCGATTGTCCGTTGGTCGGGAGACGACAATGGTTCCGCCCTTCCTCCTAATGGATAGATCAGGATGGAAGCGGCGCCTAAGTTCTCCCTTGGGCCCGCTCACAATTACCTCGTTGCCCCTCTTAATGTGAACCTCAACCTCAGGAGGTAGATTTATGGGCCTCTTACCTACTCTTGACATACCTCACCAAACGTAGCACAATATCTCACCGCCAATACCTCGTCGCCAGGCTTGCTTCCCCGTCATTATTCCTTGGGAGGTAGACATGATAACCACACCCAAACCGCCAAAAATGCGCGGGATCTCTCCTTGCCCGGCATACACCCGGCACCCTGGCTTGCTCACACGCTTCAGTCCTTTGAGCACTGGCTCTCTCTTACCAGTGTATTTGAGTTTGATCTTCAGCACCCGCTGGGGGGTGTTACCTTTCAGCACCTCAAAACTTTCTATGAACCCTTCATCCTCAAGTATTTTAGCTATGGCAAGCTTAGTCTTTGAGGCTGGGATAACCACAAAATCGTGGCCCACCATGTTAGCATTTCTAATCCTGGTCAGCATATCAGCGATAGGATCGGTCACCATCTTACCAGCTTGCCTTTCTCACACCCGGGAGCAGCCCTTCATTCGCCAATTTGCGGAAGCAAATTCGGCAGAGTTCGAAGTGCCGCATAAAGCCACGCGGCCGCCCGCAAAGGCGACAACGACTTCTATATCTCACCTTATATTTTTGAGGCTTCTGTGATTTTACCACCTTGGATTTCTTAGCCATTTTTCACTTCCAAAAGCTTCTCCAAAGCCAAATTTCCCCACTAGTGCGCAAAGGGCATGCCCAGAAGTTCGAGCAGCATCCTCCCTTCATCATCTGTGCTTGCTGTGGTCACTATAGAGAGCTCGAACCCCCGTACCTTATCAATCTTATCATAATCGATCTCGGGAAAGATTATTTGCTCTTTAATCCCTAATGAATAATTCCCTTGTCCATCGAAGGAATTGGGAGGCACCCCATGAAAATCACGAATGCGGGGCAAAGCTGCATTGACCAGCTTATCAAGGAAGTCATACATGCGATCCCCTCTGAGTGTCACCATCAGTCCTATGGGCATGCCTCTCCGAACCTTGAAGCCAGCGATTGATTTCTTGGCTCGGGTAATCACCGGTTGTTGCCCAGATACTAAGGCCAGGTCCCGACCGGCAGCCTCTAATGCCCGAGGGTTCTGAACAGCTTCGCCCAGGCCAACATTGAGCACAATCTTCTTGAGCCGCGGTACTTCCATCGGACTCCGATACCCCCTCTCCCGCATTAGGCGTGGGACTATCTCCTCTCGATATCTCCGTTTCAGCCTCGATGGCATCAGTCAATTACCTCGTGGCATTTTTTGCACCACCTGACCTTGCTCCCATCCTCTAGTATGCGAAATCCAACCCTAGTAGGCTGATTGCACTTTCCACAGATGAGCTTGACCTTGGAAACGTGAATGGGGGCCTCCATGGTAACAATCCCTGCCTGCCTGGCCCTCCCTGGGCGTAGATGACGCTTAACTAGATTAACTCCCTCCACCACAATACGGTCTTCGCGGGGGAAAGAACGCATGACTTTCCCTTTCTTGCCTCTGTCTTCCCCCCGGATCACTAAGACCTCATCGCCCTTGCGAATCTTCCTCATGCTAACCCCTAGAGCACCTCCGGAGCCAGAGAGATGATTTTGGTAAAATTCTTCTCTCGAAGCTCGCGAGCCACTGGCCCAAATATCCGACTCCCCTTCGGATTTCCACGCTCATCTAGGATAACCGCGGCGTTGTCATCGAAGCGGATGTAGGAGCCATCTCTACGACCGTAGATTCTAGCTACTCGAACAATCACTGCTCTCACTACATCTCCTTCCTTCACCGAACCACCAGGCGCAGCTTCCTTTACTGAGGCCACAATTACATCCCCCACCCGAGCATATCTCTTCCTCGTACCCCCCGGAACATTGAGGCACATGATCTCTCGAGCACCAGTATTATCCGCCACCTTAAGTCTGGTGTATATCTGAATCACTGGCTTCCTCTAACTCCTCGAGACCTTCCGGTACTTCAGTGATTGCAGCCTGGCCAATGATTTCCACCACTCGCCATCGTTTCTCCTTGGAAAGGGGGCGAGTTTCGGCAATTTTCACCACATCGCCTACCTTACAGGCATTGTTTTCATCATGGGCCTTGAACTTCTTACGGTACCTAATGTATTTCTTATATCGGGGATGCTGCCGTAGCCTCTCTACCAGCACTACTACTCCCTTATCCATTTTATTGCTTATTACCTTACCCACAAGAACTTTGCGCCTACCCACTTATGCCCAACTCCTTTTCCCTCATCACCGTCTTTATTCGGGCAATTTTTCTCTTCACCTGGCGAATTTCCCTAAAGTTCGTAAGTTGTCTGATGGCCAGCCGGAAGCGTAAATTAAAGAGCTCCCGGTAGGCTTCCTCAAGCTCCTCCTTGAGCCTCTCCTGATCGAGTTCCCTGAGTTCAGTCGTCTTCAAGGTCTCCCCCAGATTCCTGAGCCCCTCTGGTCACAATCTTAGTAGCTATAGGAAGTTTATGAGAGGCAAGTCTCAGGGCCTCCCTAGCTATTTCCTCATCCACTTCCCCAATCTCGAACAATATCTTCTCGCGCCTAACCGGAGCTACCCAGTGATCTACAGCGCCTTTCCCTCCACCCATCCTTGTTTCTGGTGGACGAAGAGTTGCCGGCTTATCAGGGAAAACACGAATCCAGACCTTCCCGCCACGCCGAGCATGGTGCACGATGGCTCGTCTGGCAGCTTCGATTTGACGAGCAGTAATCCAGGCTGGTTCCAAAGCCTGAAGGCCAAAATCTCCAAAGACTACCTTGTTCCCCGTGGTTGCCCTTCCTTTCAGGCGACCACGTTGCTGCTTGCGGTATTTCACTCTTCTAGGCTGTAGCATCCCTACTCCGAAGGTTCCTTGGGTGGCGTTGCTTCCATGGATTCAACCTCGGCCAGCTCGGGAAGGAGATCGCCCTTGTAAATCCAAACTTTAACCCCTATCTTGCCAGTGGTGGTATGGGCTTCAGCGAAGCCGTAATCTATATCGGCGATGATGGTGTGGAGTGGAATGCTCCCCTCAAGCAGAGTTACTCGGCGAGCGATCTCCACACCACCAAGCCTTCCGGCAACGCTTACCTTTATCCCTTTAGCTCCGGCCATTATGGAGCGGGAGATGGCCTGTTTCATTGCTCGGCGATAAGAGACCCTCCTCTCCAGCTGGTCAGCGATATTCCGCGCCACTAGATAAGCATCCAGTTCAGGCTCCCGGATTTCTTGAATATTCAGGCGCACTTTCTTCCCGGTCAAGCTCTCCAATTTATTTCGCATCTCATCTATCCGACTTCCGCCACGTCCAATGACCACGCCTGGCCTAGAGGTATAGATGGTGACCGTAACTTCGCCCACCCCACGCTCGATCTCTATTTTAGATGTGCCAGCTCCCCCATAAGCTGATTGAATAAGCTGGCGGATGGTCAGATCCTCATGTAGTAGCTTGGCATAGTTTTTCTCATCTTGCCACCTAGCTAACCAATCTTTAGTGATACCTAACCTGAAAGCTACAGGATGAACTTTTTGTCCCATTACTCATCTCCAACCACTACCGTGATATGGCTGGTACGTTTCAGAATAGGATTTACTCTCCCACGGCCTTTAAAGCGCACTCGCTTGAGCCTGGGGCCATCATCGGCGAAGGCTTCCAAGACCTTAAGATTCGAAGAGGAAAGCTGATAGTTATTTTCCGCGTTAGCCACGGCCGAACTCAGCACTTTGGCTACCTTTCGGGCATTAGGGCTGGGCAGAAATTGCAGAATTGCTAAAGCTTCATCCACTGACTTGCCCCGGAGGGCCTCTAAGATAAGTCGGACTTTCTGAGGCGAGACTCTTACTCCCCTCGCCCTAGCCTTTACTCGCATCCTTACTTCCTTCTCCTTCCAACCACGCTTATCTTCTCCGCTTTAGCCACATGGCCACGGAAGGTCCTGGTGGGGGCAAACTCTCCTAGACGATGACCAACCATGTTCTCCGTAATGAAAACAGGGACATGCGTTTTCCCATTATGAACTGCGATGGTGAGTCCAACCATTTCGGGAGTGACCATGGAATCGCGCGACCAGGTCTTAATCACTTGGCGTTTTCCGCTTCGGATTACCGCTTCCACTTTCTTCATCAGCTTTGAATCAACAAATGGACCCTTTTTCAACGATCTTCCCATCACTTCCTCCCCTGAACAATAAGCCAGTCAATTGGCTTCTTGCGTCTCGTTTTGACTCCCCTCGCCGGCTTACCCCAGGGAGTCTTGGGATAGGGCAATCCTATGGGAGCCCGACCCTCTCCCCCTCCATGAGGGTGGTCTCTGGGCGTCATTGCCGAGCCCCGCACTGTAGGACGGATGCCTAACCAGCGCTTGCGTCCAGCTTTGCCTAAGTCAACATTGCTGTGATCGGGATTGGAAACCTGTCCAATAGTAGCCACGCATTCTCCTAGGATGCGTCTTACCTCACCTGAGGGAAGCCGAACCAACACGTAGCGCTCCTCTCGGGCCACAACCTGTGCTGAGGCGCCAGCACTGCGTACGAGCTGCCCACCACGGCCTGGTTGCAGTTCAAGGTTATGGATAGGAGTGCCAACTGGGATGGATTTGAGAGGCAGGGCATTCCCAGGCTTTACCTCTGCCCCCTCACCACACATTATCAGGTCACCTACCTTAAGTCCCAGCGGGGCCAGAATATAGCGTTTTTCCCCGTCAAGGTAATTAACCAGAGCAATGTGCGCTGAGCGATTGGGGTCGTATTCGATAGCAGCTACTCTACCCGGTACGCTCTGCTTATCTCGCTTGAAGTCAATTAAGCGGTACATTCGTTTAGCACCCCCACCACGGTGGCGCACGCTTATCTTGCCCTGATTATTCCTTCCACCCTTCTTTCTCAGAGGCGCTAGCAAGGACCTCTCCGGCCTCTTCTTGGAAAGCTGGGAGGTATCGAGGCTGGTCATTCCTCTTCGTCCCGGGGAGGTAGGTTTATAAATTTTCAATCCCATCACTCTCCTAAGTAGTCTCAAAGAACTCTTTTATCTTTTCCCCTTCCTTCAGTGTGACTATCGCCTTCTTCCAAGGTGACCTCTCTCCACGGAGTCGGCCAAATCCTTTCGTTTTAGTCGGCATGGTGATGACCCTCACCTTGGCTACTTTGACCTTGAAGGCCTTCTCTACTGCTTCCCTAATCTGGTGTTTATTAGCCCGTCGGTCAACCTTGAAGACATATTTGTTCTGGTTGAGAAGGCCGGTACCTTTCTCGGTGATAAGCGGCTTACGGAGAACCTCATAAAGCTGCATTTCACTTCCTTCCCCAAAGCTTTTCTATCTGGTGGACGGCGTCCACCGTTAGGAGCAGAAAGCGGTGAGAACATAGGTCAACCGCATTGAGCAGGGAGGCGGGAATAGCTTTCAGCCCCTCCAGGTTCCTAACCGAAAGGATAACGTTAGCATTGGGCGAAGAAGTCGCGATAAGAGTAGAGGAATCAAGCTTGAGAGCTTCCAAAAGCCTTGGCATATTCTTCGTTCGGGGCTCCTCTAACTCTAATTTATCTATCACTCTTAACTCCCCATCAGCAAGCTTAGCTGAAAGAAGACACCTGATGGCCAGACGGCGCATTTTCTTTGGCATTCGCTGTCGGTAACTCCTGGGCTTAGGACCAAAAGTAACTCCGCCATGGCGACGAACAGGGGAT
This sequence comes from uncultured Dehalococcoidia bacterium, assembly GCA_964548795.1. GTDB lineage: Bacteria > Chloroflexota > Dehalococcoidia > SZUA-161 > SpSt-899 > CAZYDA01. The sequence goes on from CAZJSO010000003.1 coordinate 6,735, forward strand.
CTTAAGCCTCCGGCTCTAGCCCAGCCAGTATGTTTCTGGCGGTAGAGCTTGCGGGTGCTCCCCGCTACCTCACCCCGCGTCTTAGTCGAGGCTGTGCCCGCGCGAGCATTAGCCCTCTGCCTCACCAGAGCCTGATGGACTACTGCCCAGTTCAAGGGCACACCGAAGACTTCCGGGTCAAGCTCAATCTTGCCGGCTATCTGCCCTTCCACATTATGAATTGGAACCTCCATCTACACCCCAAACGAAAACCCTTTATAGATTAACGAAATAAACTTCAAAGTCAAGAGACCATGGGTCTAAGAAGCACCTGATTTCCGGATCAGCAAAAGTCCGTTCCTGGCTCCAGGAACAGCTCCTTTAACCAGGAGTAAATTCGATTCAACATCTACCTTTATCACTTCTAAGTTCTTTACCGTGACTCGGCGATTCCCCATGTGCCCGGCCATACGAACTCCCTTGATCACCCTGCCCGGATCGGTACCAGCTCCAATGGAGCCAGGGGCCCGGTGGCGATCGGACTGACCATGCGACTTAGGACCACCAGCAAAGCCGTGACGCTTTACCACCCCAGCAAAGCCCTTTCCCTTTGAGATACCCGTGACCTCAACGATTTCACCTGGTTGAAAAATCCCCACATTCACCACACTTCCAGGCTTGACGCCGGAAACATTCCCCACCCGTAGCTCTCGCAGGTGTCTGAATGTGCCTAGCTTCTTAAGGTGCCCCTTAAGCGGCTTGTTGAGATGCTTGGCTTGCCCAAAACCAAGCTGAACGGCACTGTAACCCTCCTTGTTCTTGGTCTTCACTTGGGTCACCACACAAGGACCAGCTTCAATAGCAGTAACTGGCAAAGCCTTACCGTCCTCGCCAAAGACCCGGCCCATGCCAAGCTTCCTACCTAAGATACCTGATATCTTCTCCATCTTCTCCAGCATGCCTCGCTAAAGTAAAATTCCTATGGAGCCTGCTTAAAGTTTTATCTCGATATCCACGCCTGCTGGCAAATTAAGCCGTGTAAGGGCATCGATGGTTTTCGTATTAGGATCATAAATATCAATCAGCCTCTTGTGGGTGCGTATCTCAAATTCCTCCCGTGAATCTTTGTCAATAAAAGGGGAACGGATGACACAGAACCGCTTGATATGGGTCGGTAGAGGAACCGGGCCAGCCACCGCTGCCCCTGTCCCCTCAGCAGCTTCCACAATCATGGCGGCTGACTGATCCAGTATCCGGTGATCGTAGGACTTCAGTTTTATCCTAATTTTCTGCCCTGGCATCCCAGTCTCTCCTCAGGGCTCCCGGAAAACTGTTCCCGGATGAGTTTTTCACCTCTTCCCCCTGAATCTGGCCACGATCTCCTGTGCCAAGTTCTGCGGCACCTGCTGATAGGAATAAAACTCCATGAAAAAGCTTGCCCTTCCTTGGCTCAGCGACCTCAGGTCAGTGGCATAGCCGAAACTCTCTGCCAGTGGGAAGCGACCCTTGACTATGGCAACTCTATCCCTTGTCTCGATGCCCTCTACACTTCCCCTCCTCGAGTTGAGGTCACCGATAACCTCTCCCAAGAATTCTTGAGGGGTGGTCACCTCCACCTTCATGACTGGCTCCAAGAGCACCGGATTGGCTTTCTTGGCGCCTTCCTTCAGGGCAATGGCAGCTGCCATTTTGAAAGCAAACTCGGAGGAATCAACTTCGTGGTAGCTTCCGTCAAGGAGCGTAACCTTCACATCCACGATGGGGCATCCTAACAGAACCCCACTCTCCAAGGCTTCTCGCACCCCTGCCTCTACCGCTGGGATGTATTCCTTGGGTATTACCCCTCCTTGAATTTGATCCACAAAATGAAACCCTGCACCCAGTTCGAGGGGCTCAATTTTCAAAATAACGTGACCATATTGACCTCTTCCACCCGTCTGACGAATAAAGCGGCCTTCGGAGCGGACTGCGGTGGTCAGCGCTTCCTTATAGGCTACCCGGGGCCGACTCACCCTTGCCTCCACCTTGAACTCACGCAGGAGGCGAGTTATCAAGACCTCAAGTTGGAGCTCGCCTACGCCGGATATCAGCGTCTGACCAGTTTCCGGATCATGGTGCACCTTAAACGTTGGATCTTCCTCCTCAAGTTTCCTCAAGGCAAGGGACAGGCGCTCTTGGTCAGCTTTGGTCTTTGGTTCAACAGCTACTGAAACTACTGGCTCCGGGAAGTGAATGGTTTCTAAGACTATGGGGGAATTAGGCTCACAAAGTGTATCACCGGTGAGCGTGTTCTTAAGTCCAGTTGCGGCAATGATATCACCGGCCCAAGTTTCTTCCACCTCCTCACGATAGTTGGCATGCATCCGCAGCAATCGCCCCAGGCGTTCTCTTACTCCTCTGGAGGAGTTATAGGTCAAGGAACCAGAGCGCGCATGGCCTGAATATACTCGGAGATATACCAACCGGCCAACAAAAGGATCGGTGACTACTTTGAACGCTAAGGCAGTAAAGGGCTCTTCATCATTCGGATGACGATATGCCTTCTCTCCGCTCCCTGGGAGAGAACCTTGAATCGGAGGTATATCTAGAGGAGAGGGAAGGTAAGCCACCACTGCGTCTAAGAGCGGCTGAATGCCTTTATCCCTTAGGGCACTCCCGCAAAGGACCGGCACCAACCCTCCTGAGAGAGTCGCTCTTCTCAAAGCCGCTCTAAGATCCACCGCTTCGAATTCACCCTCAAGATAGGCCAGCAAGAATTCATCGTCTGCGCCTGCCACGCTTTCCAACAGGGATTTACGTTGTTGTTCCGCTGCCTTCTGGTACTCCTCGGGTATGGGGGTTGACACTGGATCAGAGCCTTCAGAAAAAGTTAAAGCCTTCTCCTCAATTAGGTCAATAATGCCGCTGAAGGAAGACTCAGTCCCTAGCGGCATTTGTACTGGTACCGGATTCGCTTTCAGGCGCTCTCGCATCATCTTCATCGTGAACCAAAAATCAGCGCCAACTCGATCCATCTTGTTCACAAAACATATCCGTGGAACCTTGTACCTGTCGGCCTGACGCCAAACCATCTCCGACTGCGACTCCACGCCCTCTACCCCATCAAACAGCACAATGCCGCCATCAAGCACTCTCAAGCTACGCTCCACCTCAACAGTGAAGTCTACATGCCCAGGCGTGTCAATGATATTGATTTGATGATCCAACCAGTGGCAGCTCGTCGCCGCTGCAGTAATAGTGATGCCGCGCTCACGCTCCTGATCCATCCAGTCCATCACCGCTGTTCCCTCATCCACCTGGCCCACCTTGTATGTCCGGCCAGTATGATAAAGTATCAGCTCGGTGACGGTGGTCTTGCCAGCATCTATGTGAGCAATAATTCCAATATTTCGCACATGCTCCAGCGGTACCCGGCGTGCCATTTTCCTCACCACCTATAGTGAACGAAGGCTCGGTTAGCTTCAGCCATGCGATGAGTGTCATGTCTCTTCTTTACTGCTGCCCCCTCCCCACGGGAAGCATCTATAAGCTCAGCCGCTAGTCTCTCATCCATTGGTTTGCCTTTGCGTGCTCTAGCCGCCCCGATCAGCCAGCGGATAGCCAGGGAAAACCCTCGATCAGAAGGTACCTCCACCGGAATCTGGTAAGTAGCTCCGCCAACCCGCCGAGGCTTCACCTCCAATAGCGGAGTGGTGTTTTGGAGTGCTTCTTCAAAGACCTCTAGTGGGTTTCGCCCCAGTTTCTCTTCGATGAGTGCAAAGGCCCTGTATACAATCTTCTCCGCCTTAGATTTCTTGCCCCACTTCATTACCTTATTAATCAAGCGGGCAACCTTCACACTCCCATACTTTACATCTGGCGGCGGCACTCTCCTAATTACTTTACCACGCCTTGGCATATCTGCCTCACTTCATCAAAAGAGCTTCTATCTCTCGATAGAAGCTCCACCGCAGGTAAGTGCTGAGAAGCACTAGGCTCGAAGAAGCTTCCACCCCCCAACAGGAAAAAACTGGGCTCGGCCACCCTACAGGAATCCTGGGAGTTTCCCGTAGGGATCCCAGTGAATTAAGCTCATCATTTTAGCTGAATGTTGGCCACTCTCGTGACTAAGCGCTCATGCAGGCTTAATCTCTTGGCTTTTTCGTTCCATACTTACTTCGGCTAGTTTTCCGATCCATAACCCCTTCAGCATCTAATGCCCCACGAACAATATGGTAACCAACGCCAGGCAAGTCCTTCACTCGCCCTCCCCGAACTAACACCACTGAGTGCTCTTGGAGGTTATGTCCCTCTCCGGGAATATAGGCTGTTACCTCAATGCCACTGGTCAACCTTACTCGAGCCACCTTACGCAGGGCAGAATTAGGTTTCTTAGGCGTGACCGCTTTCACCTGGAGGCAAACTCCACGCTTTTGCGGTGCTCCTTGGCCCTTTACCCTGATTCCCTTCAGAGAATTAAAGTAAAAGCGAAGAGCAGCCCGCTTTACTTTGCTCTTCCTTCTCTCCCTCCCTTTCCGTAGCAATTGATTTATGGTAGGCAAACCTTACCCCACTAGCCTTATGATTTAAGCATTATTCAGCCTTATTGTCAAGCACCCATACCCATCCAAATCGGCCATTAGGCTCTAAAACATGGCCCTACATACTCAATCTGATTCACATGTGGTGAGCGAAGAAAAGGGATATATCTTTTAAGCTTGACTCCTGACATGCTAAGTCTCAGGTGCTATAATAACCGAAACTGGCGAAAGGAGGCATCTCGTGGAGCTACAGGAAATTCAACGGGCCCTGGACTTATACATTCGCCCCAGTACTTATCCTGTGGCGATCAAGCTAGTTAGTTCGATGGATGAACTTCCTGAGAGGGCAAGGAGGCCTAAGCGAGACTGGAGAATGCTAATGCCAGTATGCCAAGGAGTAGCTTTAGCCCGGCGCTACGGTTGGTTGATAGGCCTGGGCGCAGAGGACATGCTTTGCCCTCTTGGAGGGCTTACGCTCGGCTTCCTGCCAGCCAGGACGAAATCCCTTAATGGTCGCTTCAACATCCCCTTCTGGGTCAAAGACAGGGAAATCGGAGCCAAAATCCTGCAAGATATGCCCCGGCTCCAATACAAGAAGCACACTCACATTGTACTGGCTCCCCTCCATCGGGCTGAATTTGAACCCCAAGTTATTCTAGTCTACGGTAACCCGGCCCAGGTAGCCAGGCTGATACAGGCCGTGGTATATAGCACTGGTGAGCCCATTGCTTCTGCCAGCATAGGCGGCATTGCCTGTGCTGGGGAGATTACCAAACCTCTCCTGACTGACCAGTTCCAATTCATCGTTGTTGGGGCAGGTGATCGGGCCTTTGCCCAAACGCAGGATCATGAAGTCTCTTTTGCTATCCCAATAAGCAAAGCTGAGATGCTGGTCGAGGGCCTTGAAGCAACGCACAAGGCCGGCCTCAGGTACCCCACGCCCTCCTTCCTTAAATTTCAAGTAGAGGTACCCCAAAGCTTCAGCGAACTCCTGGATTCTTTGAGGCAAAGTGACTAACCTCTAGGCTTTATAACTTCTATCTTGGGCGACCTAGGTTCGCCATTGGAGACTTGCTTCTGATATTCCCCGGATTTGGAGTGGTAGGCCAGTTTGGTTTATACTTTAGCTAGCATGTCGCTCAAAGCTATAATATTTGATGCCAGCGGGACGATTTTGGACGACCTTTATGCAGTCTGGAGGGCTAATTCAGAAGCCTACGAGGTTCTTGGCTTTAAAGGTTTCAAAACCCTGGAGGAATTTCGCCGAAGGTTCAGGCTGCCCATACCAGCATTTCACCAGGAGAGTGGGATACCTCTGGAGCTAATAAGAGAGGTTGATGGCAAGTTCCGTGAATTTTACCCTCGCTATGCTTCGCATGTTGGGATCTTTCCGGAGGTCAAGGACGTCCTTAGCGAACTTAAAGGGACGAAGTTGGTACTAGGAGTGGCTTCAAACATTCCAACCCTGTTTTTGAAGCAGCACCTGAAGAGCTTCGAAGTAGAAGACTATTTTGATGCCGTTACTGGTCAGGAAGACTGTGATAAACAAAAGCCATCCCCAAAGCCGATTTTGGTCACTCTGGAGAAGCTGGAAACGAAACCCCAGGAAGCTTTATATGTCGGCGACATGGAAGAAGATGTTATTGCCGGAAAGAGGGCCGGCACTTTAACTGCAGCCATAGCCAGGAGGGAGAGCTATCATCCACGCTGGCGACTCGAGAGACGGAGGCCCGATTACCTCATCTCCAGCCTAAGGGAATTGTTGGACATTTGCTCAGAATTGTAGACCCCACGAAAATCTAAAGTTTTTGGGGAAGATTATCAGTGCAGGGGGTGATTAAGCGGAAAGGTCCAGCCAGTTTCGATGGCGGAAAAGCCGTATTTCTGGCGAATGCGATCAACCGCTCGGTTAAGGTAAGCCTGCCTCTCTGCTGACTGACCGAAGAGGCTGAGTTGTCTCCCCATCCCAGTTAGACTGGAGGCCCTTACGCCGATAAGCCGAACCTTCTGCCTCCTTTGAGTCAGGGCTTTCTCCAGTAGCCGGGCAGCCATCTCAAAGATTAGCTGGTCAGCATCAGTCCCCTCTCTTAAAGTCTGACTCCGAGTAAGTGTCTCGAAGTCAACATATCTGAGCTTTAGCGTGATGCACCTGGCCTGTCTGCCCTGGGAGCGAAGCTCAGCCCCGATCTGCTCTACAAGGTAATGTAAGGTTCCCTGAAGCAGTCGGTGATCAAGGGTGTCCTGAGGCAGGGTAGTTTCCCGACTCAGGGACTTGGCTGCGGCAGGAGGCTCTACCCGGCGTTCGTCAATTCCATTGGCGTAACGGTGTAGCATGTCTCCCACCCTCCCAAAGTGGCTCTTGAGAAAGGAGCTCGGGGAGCGGGCAAGTTGGCCAATGGTGACCAGGCCCAGCCTCTTCAGCTCCCGCTCCGTCTTTGGTCCTACGCCAGGGAGCCGACCCACTGGCAATGGAGCCAAGAATCCCCTTTCCTCCCCCAAGCTTACCTCAAGCAATCCGTCGGGCTTGGAGAGCTCAGAAGCTACCTTGGCCACTACCTTGCAAGAGGCGATGCCTACCGACGCAGTGAGGCCCAGTTCCTCCCCGAGGTGGGCCTTGAAATTAACCATTGCCTCCCGGGCAGAGCCATAAAGCGATTCAAAGCCGGTGAGGTCCAAGTAGGCCTCATCCAGGCTAACTGGCTCGACCTTAGGGGTAAGCTCAGACAGCAGCTCGAAGAACCTGGCGGAAAATTCACGATATTTGGACATGTCGCCGGGGAGGAAGATCGCCTCAGGGCAGAGGCGGCGGGCCAGAGCAACCGGCATGCCCGCCCGCAGGCCATAGGCCCGGGCCTCGTAGGAGGCGCAGGCCACCACCCCCCTCCCCTCCGGGTTGCCGCTCACTACGGCCGGCTTGCCCCGAAGCTCAGGGTTCAAAACCCGCTCCACCGAGATGAAGAAAGCATCAAGGTCAACGTGCGCTATTCGCCGCACCGGCAAGGCTCTCCACCCTCCCCTCCTCAATCTTGAACTTCTCCACCTGAGAAAGAAAGCTCGGGGAAAATCGGTCAAGGTCAGTAGTTGTGATGAGCACCTGATGATAGTCTGAGATAGCCCTGAGCAGGTGGTCACGCCTCTCCTCGTCAAGCTCAGAGAGGACATCATCCAAGAGCAGAACTGGAGGCTCGTGGGTCTCCAGCCTGATGAACTTGGCCTCCGCCAGCTTAAGGGAGAGAGCAATTGTCCGCTGCTGTCCCCGAGAACCATAAGTTCCCATATCTATGCCATTTACCAGGAACCGCAGATCATCCCGGTGAGGCCCGGCCAAAGAGATACCCAATTTGATCTCTTTCTCCCGGTTCCCCTCCAGAGAGAGTTTGAAGAGATGCTTGATTTCCTGAAGATCCTCAAGCCCTCTCCTTGGGGAAATGCTCTGGTAGTAATTCATTGCCAGTTCTTCCTTTCCCCCGCTGAGCTTCTGGTGGATTACTCGGACTATCTCTGCGAGCTGCTTGACGGCATTCTGTCGCTGGAAAATTATGCCAGAGCCACACTCTACAAGCTCTCGATCCCAGAAGGGAAGTTCACTTGGACTTGCCTTCTGGATGGCTATCGCTCTCAAAAGGTTATTGCGCTGAGCCAGCACCCGACTGTAGTGTAGCATCATCTTCAGATGATGGGGTGAGAGCTGCACATTTAAAAGGTCAAGCCATCTTCGACGCAGCAGCGGCTCTCCGCCTATCAGATCGATATCCCTTGGACTGAACATCACTGCCCGAAGCCGGCCGACCAGCTCGGAAACTCGCCGGACAACCCCGTTTACCCGGATAACCTTCTTAACTTGGGGAGGACTAACCCTCTTAAGGAGCAGAAGTATCTCCAGCCTCGACTTGCCCCTCTCGCCGCTCACCCAAGCAGAGAGGCGGCAAAACCCCATCCCCTCTCCCCAGGCCCACCAGCTCACCACCTCCCGCTCGGCTGTTCCACCCAGTGGCCTAGCGGTCGAGATAAAGTACACGGCCTCAAGAAGGTTTGTTTTGCCCTGTGCGTTGCCACCCCCAAAGATGGATACCCCCGACGAGAGGTCAAGCTCCAGGCGAGCGTAGTTGCGGAAGTTGGTCAGGCTTAAGTGCTGGAGAAACAAAATCACCCCCTGAGCTTCTTGATGGCCAAGGGAAGCTTGGGAAGAAGGTCACTAGCCATCATGCCTGCATCGCCCAGCTCTTCCCGCACTACCTCCCCTGCCCAGCCATGCAAGTAGACGCCGCATGATGCGGCCTCAAAGGGTGGTAGCCCCTGGGCCATTAAACCAGCAGTGGCCCCGGACAGCACATCGCCAGTCCCAGCCGATGCCAGTCCAGCATTGATAAAAGGACTGATATTGGCCTTCCCTTCAGGAGAGCTTATCACCGTATGGGGCCCTTTAAGTGTTATCACTGCCCGCCATCTGGCAGCGAAATGCAGCGCTGTTTCCAGACGCTCCTTCTGTATCTCCCCAATAGATAGTCCCGTGAGCCGCGACATCTCTCCCGGATGTGGGGTAAGCACCACCTTGCTCCCTAATCTCTCCCACCACTGGGGAATCCGTGACAGGAGGTTAAGGCCATCGGCGTCAATAAGGGCAGGTAGAGGAGAAAAGATGAGGCTTTCCACTACGGTCATTGCCCCGGGACTTTGTCCCAGTCCGCAGCCCAACAGAAGAGCATCGAAGTCCTGAAGTCGCGCTTTTAGCACTTCGGCAGCCTCGGGATCCAGAAGACCAGGCTCTCCCTCCGGAAGAGGGAGGTAAGTCACTTCGGTAAGCTTGCTGGCCAGAGTAGGCTGAAGGCTTCTTGGGGTGGCTAAAGTCACCAGTCCGGTGCCCACCCGCATGGCCCCCTCGCAGGCCAAATAGGCAGCCCCGATATAGTTGATCGACCCAGCCACCACCAGGAGCCGCCCGAAGGTTCCCTTGTTTGCATCTGGAGGTCGCTGGGGAAGCAAAGCCCCTACCGCATCGGCGGTTAGTAGTTCCGTGGTGATGTGCTCAGCCAAAGCTGATGGAATGCCAATATCAGCTACACGAAGTCGGCCTATCTTTTCAGCTCCAGGGAAGAAAAACTGCCCTAGCTTAGGGTAGCCCAGGGTAACCGTGATGTCCGCCGCCAAACAGGCCGGGTCAACTGCTCCGGTGTCAGCATCCAGCCCAGAGGGAAGATCGAGAGCCAGGATGGTAAGCCTGGGTTGGGCTTCCTTAGCTTTCTTCACCTGTTCCAGCACCCCCCTCACGTCCTCTCCCAGGGGACGAAGTTTCCCCGTGCCAAAGAGGGCATCGATGACCATATCAGCGGAGGAAAGCAACTGGCTAAAGCCTTCCGGGAATTCGGAGGGAAGGTCAATGCAGGGAAGACCACGCTGACGAAGAAGCTCGAGATTCCGGTCCTCCTTTGTTCGGCGCCGGTAGAGATAAACCCGAACCCTGGCCCCCCAGTCGGAGAGCCATCGGGCAGCTACCAGCCCATCACCGCCATTATTACCCGGCCCGACCAAGACTAATATTGAGCGGCCGGCGACATCTTCGAGGAACTCCCGGGCCTCCCTGGCCACTGCCAACCCAGCGTTCTCCATTAGGGTTTCTGAAGAGAGACCAGCTTCTGCACACCGGCGGTCAATCTCGCGCATCTGTTCGGCCGAAACTATCTTCATTGACTTTCTCCTATCACCGAGGCCACCGCCTGCTCCCGAGAGTGGGACAGGCTAATAACCAGTTTCTTTACCCCCAACTCCCTCGCCTTAGCCTCAGCCCGGCCAGAGAGTAGGACTTGCGGTTCCCCCAGCTCGCTGCGTAATATCTCGACCTCCTTCCAGGAAATGCCTCCTCCAAGGGCCTTTATCACGGCTTCTTTTCCAGCAAATCGAGAGGCGAGTTGGGGTAACCGGCCCTTAAAAAGTGCGAGCTCGGCAGGGGTATAGATGCGCTGGAGGAAACGATCGCCAAACGTATCTATCGCCTTGCCTACCCGACTTATTTCCACTATATCCAACCCATGTACTAGCATGACCTAACCAAAGATTCCCTTTCTCGTTCAGCCATTGACTAACCCCCTGGCAGGTGGGAATCCAACATTGGCGGATTGAACTTATTCATTGCTGCTTCAATCCCTTCAACGATGAGGCAGTGGATGGCCTGGGCTACCTCAGGATAAACCTCCGCCATCCGTGCCTTTTCTTGAGGGGTGAATCGGCCAAGTACATACTCCGGGGTCTTGAGGCTCTGAGGATCTCCTTCCGGGGGAGCAATTCCGACGCGTAGCCGGGGGAATTCCTCAGTTCCCAGCTCAGCGATGATTGATTTCATCCCGTTGTGTCCCCCTGCTCCACCATGTCTGCGGATGCGGATCTTCCCCAGGGGGAGGTCCAAGTCATCGTAGATAACCAGAAGTTCGCTGGGAGCAACTTCGAACCTCCGTATCAGCGCTGCCACTACTTTGCCGCTCAGGTTAATGAAAGTTCGGGGTTTAGCCAAGATAATTTCCCTTCCTTCCACCTCCCCTATTCCTACCCTAGCCTTAGACATCACTCTACCAAACTTAATTCTCTGCTGACGGGCAAAGAGGCTCAAGCAATCGAAACCTACATTATGTCGAGAGCCTGCATAAGCTCTCCCCGGGTTCCCCAGCCCCACAATTAACTTCATCTGGAGTCATTTTATCACAAATCGGGTGCAACCGCTGTTTCTCACCATCCCCCACAGGTGTGCTATACTTTATATTAAGTTAAGCGGCAGAGAGGGGTGGGAAAATGCCAGAGTTGGAGGCCATAAAGGAGAGGGTTGAGAAGCTTCGAGAGCTCATAAATTATCACAACTGGCGCTACTATGTGCTCGACAGCCCGGAGATAAGCGATGCCGAGTACGATTCCCTGATGAAGGAGCTAAGGGAGCTAGAGGAGCAGTATCCACAGCTTGTCACTCCAGATTCACCCACCCAGCGAGTTGGCGCCGCCCCGGTGGAGGAATTTGGAGTGGTCGAACATCGCATTCCACTCCTGAGCCTGGGCAATGTTTTTAATTTCGAAGAGCTCATGGCCTGGCATAACCGCATAAACCGCCTTCTCAGAGGAGAGAATCTCGATTTTGTCTGTGAGTTGAAGATGGATGGCCTGGCAGTGGCCCTGACCTATGTGGACTGGACGCTGGTCACTGGGGCCACACGTGGGGATGGCTGGCGAGGAGAGGATGTAACGCAGAATCTGAAGACCATTCGTAGCATCCCCCTCCGGGTTCCTAGGGAAGCACCGCCAAGATTTGAGGTGAGGGGGGAAGTGTATCTTTCGAAAGAAGGCTTTAAGAAAGTGAATGAAGAGAGGGAAAGAGAAGGCCAACCCTTATTTGCCAACCCCCGAAATGCGGCTGCTGGCTCCCTGCGCCAGCTAGATTCCCGTGTTACAGCCCGCCGCCCTTTGGATATCTACCTCTACGGCCTGGGATACGCTGAGGGGAAGGAACCACCGCCAACCCACTGGGAAACTCTAGAGTATCTTAAGACCCTGGGCTTTAAAATAAACCCTCATAACGCTCTGGTTAAAAATATAAAGGAAGCTGAGGAATATTACCAGCATTGGGTGGAAAGAAGAGAGGAGCTACCTTACGAGGCTGATGGCATAGTGATAAAGGTTAACCCCATTGCTCTTCAGGAGAGGTTGGGAGTGGTGGGGCGAGAGCCACGCTGGGCGATAGCTTATAAGTTCCCTGCTACCCAGGCAACCACTAAGCTTATAAACATTGGGATAAGTGTAGGCCGAACCGGCACTCTAAACCCTTACGCTATTCTAGAGCCGGTGAGGGTTGGCGGAGCAGTAGTAAAAAGAGCTGCCCTCCACAATGAGGAGGATATCCATCGCAAGGACATCCGCATCGGCGATACAGTAATAGTTCAGCGTGCCGGGGAAGTGATTCCAGAGGTGGTAGCGCCGATTGTGAGTCTCAGAACGGGAAGGGAAGAAATTTTCTCCATGAGGGAAAAGGCTTGGGAACTCTACAAGGAAAGGGCAGGAGTTAAAGAGGGGAAACCCCCGGATTACACCATCTGCCCAGTATGTGGAGCTGAGGCGGTAAAGCCGGAAGATGAGGCCATGTACCGCTGCACCAATGCTGCCTGTCCGGCTCAGCTACTGGAACATGTGAAGCACTTCGTTTCACGTGGAGCAATGGACATTGATGGCATTGGCGAGAAGCTCTGCGAGGCCTTAATCAGGGAAGGACTGGTAAAAGATGTCGCCGACCTTTACTATCTAAAAAGGGAAAACCTGGCCCAACTTGAGCGTATGGGGGAGAAGAGCGCAGCCAACATCATTGAGTCCATCGAAAGAAGCAAGGGTAGAGCACTCTCACGAGTGCTCTTTGCTCTGGGTATCAGACACGTGGGGTCAGAAACGGCTGATCTCCTGGTTCAACATTTTGACAGCTTAGATAAGTTAGCCAAGGCTACCAAGGAGGAGCTCATGGCCATCCCCACCATCGGACCTAAGGTAGCTGACAGCATCGTGGCCTTCTTCCGCCAGGAGTCGAACTTGAAGATCATTGAAAAATTAAAGAGAGCTGGTGTAAAATTAAAAGTTGAGGCAGCTCCTCCCCAAGAACTTCCGCTTTTGGGGATGGAGTTTGTACTTACTGGGAGACTGGAGACGTTTGCCCGAGCTGAGGCTGAGGCTAGGATTAAGGAGCTGGGTGGGAAAGTAGGAAGTTCAGTTACTCGAAAGACTACCTATCTTGTGGTCGGTGTTGATCCTGGCTCCAAACTGGATAAAGCCAGAACCTTGGGTGTTCAAACCCTCGGCGAAGAGGAGTTCTTGAAATTACTTGGTGAGTCTTCAAGATAGGAGGTGCAAGAATGAGAAGGGCCCTAACAGGCTGTCTGTTTGCTGTCGCCATCTTGCTTGCCTTTGCGAGTCTTGGGTCGCAGAAAGCGATGGCGAATGGAGCGGAGAGAGGGTTCTCCATCCAGCCAGAGTTCACGCACGTAGTTGTGGGCCCAGGTGAAGAATTAAAGCTTGACGTGGATATTTTTAACCTGGGGAAACAAACAGAGGAGATCGAGCTTTCTCTCTCCGGTCCCCAAGGATGGGATACTCGGCTCACCAAGTGGGGGGAGGCTTTTGAAGTGCGCGGCCTGCTTATCAACGGGGGGAAGCGAATGACTTTGCAATTCCATACCAAGCCTCCTGCAGACGCCACTCAGGGCGATTACAAATTTACCCTGCAAGGGGTCACCAAGGATAAGAAGATTCAAAAGGAGGTTGAGATCACAGTCACTCTCGGGTCAGGAGCAGTCGTGCCCGAAGCTGGCAGGATAAAGTTGCTGACCGACTACCCCGCCATCAAAAACCCGGCCGGAAAGAACTTTGAATTCGACATTCAAATAAAAAACGAAGTAGATAAAGACCGCATCTTCGATCTGGAGGCCAAAATCCCCAGCGGGTGGGATGCTTACTGCACTCCAAGATGGCAGACAGAGAAGAAGATCACTTCTATAAAAGTGGGGGGCAAAAGTTCAGAATGGGTCAAGTTCGTTCTCACTCCCCCACCCGATGTTCCCAAAGGTGAGTATCCAGTTACATTCGGGGCTCGTTCAGGTAACGATGAGGGCACAATCAATCTTAAGGCAATAGTCACTGGAACCTACAAATTGGAGCTGGGAACCGAGGCCGAGGTCCTAGGAACAGGTGAAACGCGAAATGTTAAGGCCACGGCCGGCAGGGAAAAGCATTTCACCCTCTATCTATGGAATGGAGGCTCAGCAGCAATTTCGAATATTGACTTCTTTGCCAGCAAACCCGAAGGTTGGGAAGTGTCTTTCGAGCCGAAAAGCCTCCTTTCCCTTCCGCCGATAGTCACCTCTCCAAACCCAGAGAAGGTTGACGTGATCATAAAGCCAAAGGCGAAAGCCATACCTGGTGATTATGCAGTTACTTTAACTGCCTCTGGAAGTGAGGCTCGAGAGCAAATGAACCTTAGAGTAACGGTGGGTACCCCTACAACTTGGGGTTGGGCCGGCATCGCTATCGTTCTGGTGGTAATAGCCGCTTTGATCGGTATATTTGTCCGCTTAGGGAGGAGGTAGCGTGGAGTTCATGGTGGAAACAGAAAATCTCTGTAAATACTATGATGGGGTCAAGGCAGTTGACAACCTTAATCTGCAGATAAAGCAGGGGGAGATATATGGCTTCCTCGGACCCAACGGCGCAGGAAAAACCACCACCATCCTGATGCTTCTAGGGCTTACTGAACCTACCTCGGGAGAAGTTCGAGTAATGGGCTATAACTCCACTAGAGAGCCATTAAAGGTCAAACGAATAACGGGGTACCTACCTGAGAATGTGGGCTTCTATGAAGACCTGACCGCTAGGGAAAATCTAAGATACGTTGCCCGGCTGAACCGCATACCTGATAAAAAGTCGAGCGAGAAGATCGAGCAGGCCTTAGAAAAGGTTGGGCTTCTGGAAGTAGCTGACTGGGAAGTAGGAAAATTCTCCCGAGGGATGAAGCAACGCCTGGGGATAGCGGACGTACTGATAAAGGAGCCACTTTTTGTTATTCTGGATGAACCGACGACAGGGATAGACCCGGAGGGTGCCAGTCAGATTCTGGAGCTTATAGCGAAGATGAGCAAAGATGAGGGTATGACCGTCCTCCTGTCCTCCCATCTTCTCCACCAAGTCCAGAAAGTCTGCGATCGGGTAGGCATAATCAGCAGGGGCAAGCTAGTGGCCGAAGGGACAGTGGACAAACTGGGGTCTGAAATAATGGGCAAAGGTAAATCTGTGCTCGAGGCCCGGGTATCCAAGCCAAGCCCTGACCTCCTTAAGGCCATAAAGCGCCTACAGGGGGTAAGTCGGGTTGACTCCTCAGGCAACCTCTTGCGCATCAGGTGTGCCAGAGACTTGAGGGCAGAGGTATCCAAAGCGGTAATGGAGAGTGGCAGCGCGCTCCTCGAGCTAAGAGGCCAAGACTATACCTTGGAGGAAATTTACCTCAGATATTTTCAGGGGGAATGACTTACATGCCTGGGCTGGGAGTCGTCTTCTGGAAAGAGCTGGCGGACTATTTCGCAAGCAGAAGATTCATCATCTTGTTTCTCCTTATCGGCATCATTGGAGCAGTTGCCATTTATACAGCCGGTCAGACCATTCAGCAGGGACTCGTTCAAGCACCTACAGAGTTCATTTTCCTCAGGCTCTTTACTTCCCAAGGAAAGGGCCTTCCTTCGTTCATTTCCCTACTTAGTTTTTTGGGCCCGCTAATAGGAATTATCCTCGGGTTTGATGCGGTAAATAGTGAGTATTCCCGAGGCACCATAAGCCGAGTCTTGGCTCAGCCGCTTTTCCGTGATTCGTGGATCAACGGCAAGTTCCTCGCTGGTCTAGCAACCATAGCTGTAATGCTGGTGAGCATAATCTTGATCATCTTTGGGCTGGGACTTCATATGCTTGGCTTTGGTCCCGGTGGCGGGGAGCTCTCCAGGATAGGCATATTCTTCGCGATAAGTGTGATTTACGTCGGTTTCTGGTTGAGCTTGGGCATCCTTTTCTCAGTCATATTTAGGCAAACGACCAGCTCTGCCCTCGCCTCCATAGCCATGTGGATGTTTTTCGCCTTTTTCCTGTACATGCTTGCGGGGTTAATCGCTGACCAGATGGCCCCTGTTGGTCCGCAGGCCAGTGCTGCGGCTTGGGCCAGACATGAGCATATAAGCGACCTAATCATGCGCATTTCGCCCACGACCCTCTTTGGGGAGGCTACCAGCGCTACGCTAATTCCCAGCTTTAGAGGCCTAGGCATAGTGGCACTGCTTTCAAAGGCTCAAATTCCTACTAATCCCCTTTCCCTGGGTCAGAGCTTGCTGATAGTATGGCCACAATTGGTGAGCTTGATAGCACTGACGGTCATCTGCTTTGCCATATCCTACGTCATATTTATGAGGCAGGAAATAAGATCGACCTAGAGGAATCTAGAGCATCAAAGGTCTCAGCGCTCTCGATGGTGAGCGCTTGTATTAAGCCGCAGAATCTTCCTTGCTCCTATAGAGGATGTCCCCATATCTAGCTAAACTGCTCATGGCCTTAGCAGTCCTCTCTGGCGTGGGGTAAACCGGAATGCCAGCTTTCTCCAGCTCGGTTTTTTCTTCCCAAATGCCAGGCGGTGCTGGGAAGCAGGCTAGAATGGGTTTCTGGCGGGCCTCAAGCTTCAGCACATCGGTAAGCTCTCTGATCATAGGTTCATTGGCTGAGGCATAGGCAGAGAGCAGCAACAGGGCGTCAACGTTCGCATCGGCCAGAACAACCTGAACAAGTTGTTTGCTTTTTTCCCAGTCATACCAAGCAGGCCCGAAGTCAACAGGATTAGAGCGGTGGGATAAGGGAGGAAGCAGCGCGTTGATCTTTTCCTTGGTCTCTTCAGAAAACCTACTTAGAGTTAAGCCCTCTGCTTCACTAAAATCACCGGCGACTATCCCTGGGCCAGCCTGCGCGGAGAGTATGGCTACGCGATTGCCTTTAGGTGGGAAGGAAAGCGAAAGCGCTTTGCCAATATCCAGCAACTCTTCGAAGTTGCTTGCCAGCAGGATGCCGGCCTGTTTGAAGGCAGCCAGGTACGTCTCGTGATTGCCAGCCGAAGAACCTGTGTGGGAAAACGCTGCTTTGTCCGCACTCCTCCCCTTCCCCGCCTTAAAGGCCACCACAGGCTTCTTCCTCACCACGCGCTTGGCCACCTCAATGAGCCCTCGAGCATCGTCTACTCCCTCAAGATAGATCAAGATAACTCTAGTTTGTGGGTCTTCGACCAAGTACTCCAGCATGTCGGCGAAGTCAAGGTTACATCGGTTGCCCAGGCCCACGATCTTGGAAAAGCCTATCACCTTCTCAGACCTCATCAACAGAGGTGCTAAAAGGTGACATACCCCACCACTCTGACTTACGAGACTTATATCACCTTTTCGAGCGGCTAGAAATTCTGGGGTGAAGGAAGCATTCAAATGAGCTGATAGATTGACAAAACCAAAGGTGTTGGGGCCTATGACCTTGATCCCAAGTCTATCGGCCTGCAAAGCCACTTCGCTCTGGAGTTTGGCCTTCGCTGGGTCTTCTGCCTCCTTAAATCCGGCTGTGATGAGCACAATACCCTTCACCCCTTTGGCTGCACAGTCATTTATCGCCGAAGGAACTGAAGGAGCCGGTATAACCATGATGGCCAGGTCAATTTCCTGGGGCACCTCTTTGAGTGAGGGATAAGCTTTAAGCCCCCAGACCTTTGATGAGCGTGGGTTTATAGGATATACGGCTTCAAATCCGCTTCTCCTCAGGCTTTTCATGCAGTGATAGCCTAGCTTATTAGGATTTTCTGAAGCCCCTATCACGGCAATGCTTTGGGGGTTAAAGATGCGCTCCAATTTCTGTGCTATACTTGACATCAAAGCCCTCCAAACTGTTTTTGATGAATGATGAAACCTCATGGCCTCAAGAGATGCTCCAAGTCGGGGAAGGTCCTCATTATGCTCGCTCACAAATTTGGGCTCAAAAACTTAGCCCAGACTACAGTAGTATACTATTCTCCATCATTCCAAGCCAATGCTCGGTGCATTTTAATTGATTCAGATGGCGCAATAAGGTGGGTTGCGTCAAAGTAAATGAGTCGATGACATCTCCCCCGGTAACAAACATACCATTTGGTTTTAGTCAATGGCTCCCGCGGCACCCCTTTATCTCTGCATCAGGGGCGGATTCTAACCTTTTTCTTCCTGCTTATACTAAAATTATGACAATTATGACGTGAATCGGGCCCATTGCCTACCCTATCGGTCAAGTGTTATAATAACCCAGCTTTAGAAGAGGTGATACGTGCGTGAGTATGAACTGGTGGCCATCATAAGTCCTGAGATCACCGAGGATGAGCTTCCTCAAGCTACGGAAAAGATCAAGGAACTCATTGAGCGACAAGGGGGCAAGGTCATCTCCCTGGATCACTGGGGAAGGAGAAAGTTCGCTTATCCGATAAAGCACCATGGGGAGGGAAATTATGTAGTAACTAGGCTTGAACTCGAGCCAGGGAGAACGGCGGAGCTTGAAGTTAGCCTCAGGCTTTCTGAAGAGCTCTTGCGCCATTTACTGGTCAGGGTGAGCGATTAAGTCCAGTGAATTTCGAAATCATGATGAAAGGGAGAGGATAAATGGCTTGGCTAAATAAGATTATGGTCATCGGTAACTTGGGCACTGACCCCGAGATGAGGTTCACACCCAATGGCACCCCCGTCACCACTTTTAGGTTGGCCACCAATCGTTTCTTTACCACCTCCCAGGGGGAAAAAAGAAGGGAGACTGAGTGGTTTGATGTCATCGCTCGAGACAAGCAGGCTGAAAGCTGCAACCAGTTTCTGACCAAGGGGCAGCGTGTATATGTGGAAGGTAGGCTGAGAACTAGAAGCTGGGAGGGGCAGGATGGCAAAACAAGATTTCGGGTTGAGATCCATGCCAATCGTGTCATTTTCCTCGATCGCCGTGGGGTGAGTGTGCTCCCGGAGGGCGAAGCCGAGGCTGGAGAAGAGATTGAGCCACAGGATATTCCCTTCGAGTAAAGGAGGCTAGGAATTGGCTAGAGAAAGAAGGAGGTTCATCCCCCCAAAGCCGAAGGTTTGCCCTTTCTGCAGCGAAGGAGTTGAGGAGATAGATTATAAGGATGTAGCTACCTTACAGCGTTTCCTCTCCTCAAGGGGGAAAATAAAGCCTCGGCAGCGCACCGGAGTGTGTGCCAAGCATCAGCGGAGGCTTAGCCAGGCATTAAAAAGAGCACGGCATCTAGCTTTGCTTCCTTTTACCCCGGAGCACATTCGTTGGAGCGGAGGCGTAGGCTTCAGTCACTAGCTACCTCGAAAGATTCTGTTTTTAAGGTGTCCAGAAGTCAAATTCTTTGGGAATCAGCTCAGATAGGGTGAAGAAGGAGATTGGCCTTGGCTTGATGGGCTTGGGAGTGGTTGGCGGTGGGGTGGAGAGGATCCTCAGGGAAAAGAGTGAAGCTATTTCCACACTGGTTAGTTCCTCACTCTCGATAAGAAGAATTCTGATTCGAGATACCTCCAAAAAGCGTCCTCCCGAAGTCCTCCACCTTCTTACTACCGAGCCCCAGGAAATTTTGGACAACCCGCAGATAGAGATAGTCATTGAGGTGATGGGAGGGGAGAATCCTGCCTACGAGTACATTAGGGAAGCCCTGTTAAAAGGGAAGCATGTGGTCACCGCCAATAAAGAAGTGATAGCCAAACACGGCTTTGAACTCCTCAGGCTGGCTGCGGAACATCAAGTCGGGCTCCTCTACGAAGCTAGCGTGGGGGGAGGCATCCCCTTGATCAGTCCTTTCAGGCAGGACCTCTTGGCAAACCACATTTCAGCTATCTACGCCATCATCAATGGCACTAGCAACTATATCCTCACCCAGATGGCTCAAGAGGGAGTGGACTTTTCTACCGCTTTGAAGGAGGCACGAGATCTGGGTTATGTTGAGCCAGACCCCTCTAATGATATCGAGGGAATTGACGCGGCCTACAAGCTGGCCATCCTGGCCACGTTGGCTTTTCAAACCGAAGTCCGCCCGGAAGCGATTTACTGCGAGGGCATCTCTCGTCTCAACTCCCGCGATTTCCGCTATGCCAAGGAGCTGGGCTACACTATAAAGCCAGTGGCTATAGCCAAGTACGAGAGCAATGCACTCGAGGTTCGAGTGCACCCCTTGCTTCTTCCTCAGGGCGTACTTCTGGCCCAGGTTAACGGGGTGTACAATGCCGTTCAGGTTGAAGGCGACCTAATTGGCAAGGTGGTTTTCTACGGGGAGGGGGCTGGAGCCCTCCCTACCTCAAGTGCTGTTATTGCCGACCTAATTCGCTTGGCACGCAGCATAAATTTTAGCTTACCGCCGAGCCCGCCCATCCCGCTCAACCAGCAGATTAATCTGAAGCCGATCTCAGACGTTCAGACGAAGTACTACCTTCGCATGAGCGTACTTGATCAGGCTGGAGTCCTGGCCCAAATCGCCCGGATTCTGGGGAACTACCAGATCAGCCTCGCCTCTGTGATTCAAAAGGAGTCAGACCGAACTACTCAGACTGCTGAGATAGTGCTTATGACCCACCTCTGCCATGAATCGCCCATGCAGCAGGCCTTGATTGAACTTAAGAAGTTGCCTGTGGTGAAGGAGATTGGTAATCTTATTCGTGTAGAGGGTTGATTATGCCTTGCTTGCTTGAGAAATACCGAGAGCTTCTTCCCGTGACTCCGCGCACGCCTATAGTTACCTTGGGTGAAGGAGATACACCTCTAGTACGCTCTCAGAGCCTGGAGAAAAGATTTAGCTTGGGTGAGGTCTACTTCAAACTCGAGGGCTGTAACCCGACTGGGTCATTCAAAGATCGGGGAATGGTGGTGGCCGTGGCCAAGGCTTTGGAAGAAGGTAGCAAAGCCATTATCTGCGCCTCGACCGGAAATACCAGTGCCTCGGCAGCAGCCTATGGAGCCAGATGTGGCCTCAAAACCTTCGTCCTCGTTCCTAAGGGAAATATTGCCCTGGGTAAACTTGCTCAGGCGATTGTCTTTGGAGCGCAGATAATTGCTCTTCAGGGGAATTTTGACCAGGCCTTGGGATTGGTGCGAGGACTGGTTCAAAAGCTCCCTTTAACTCTAGTGAATTCTATTAACCCATATCGTCTTGAGGGGCAAAAGACCGCTGCCTTCGAGATTGTCGACATTCTGGGCGAGGCTCCGGATTACCTCTTTATCCCCGTGGGTAATGCAGGCAATATCACTGCTTATTGGATGGGCTTTAAGCAGTACCAGGAGGCAGGGAGAGCGAAGAGGCTTCCTCGAATGATGGGCTTTGAGGCTGAGGGAGCTGCTCCGATCGTTCAGGGCAGGGTGGTCGAAAAGCCAGAGACTCTAGCTACGGCTATTCGAATTGGCAACCCGGCTAGTTGGCAGAAGGCTGAGTCAGCCCGGGATGAATCCGGCGGGCTCATCGCCTGCGTCAGCGATGAGGAGATCTTGCAGGCTTATTCTTCATTAGCCGAGGAAGAAGGTATTTTTGGTGAGCCGGCCTCCGCCGCTTCACTGGCTGGCCTGTTAAAGCTCAAACGAGAGGGGCTCGAGCTTGAGGGGAAGCGAAGCGTTTGCGTTATCACTGGAACAGGTCTAAAGGATCCTGATACCGCTTTGAAGCGGGGCCCCCAGCTTGTTGAGATACCAGCTGAACT
Organism: uncultured Dehalococcoidia bacterium; assembly: GCA_964548795.1. Taxonomy (GTDB): domain Bacteria; phylum Chloroflexota; class Dehalococcoidia; order SZUA-161; family SpSt-899; genus CAZYDA01. The sequence continues at coordinate 28,501 of CAZJSO010000003.1, forward strand.
TGCCGCAGCACAAGACATCATTGGTTTGTAGTTCCTAGCGAAAAATAAGAGGTTCAGGATGATAGATCAAGCCAGAATTGAGGCTGCAGCCACTGCCATAATTGAAGCCATAGGGGAGGACTTGAGTCGGGAGGGCTTAATCGGCACCCCCAGGCGCATTGCTGAGATGTACACTGAGCTTTTCAGCGGTCTTGACCGTGACCCTCGGGAGGAGCTTCAGGTGGGCTTTGAAGTGGGCCATCAAGAAATGGTGATCGCTCGGGATATCCCCTTTTATTCCATGTGTGAGCACCACCTTCTCCCCTTCTATGGCGTGGCTCACGTAGGTTATATCCCCACCGGAAGGGTCGTGGGCATAAGCAAGCTGGCCCGGGTGGTAGATATCTTGGCCCGCCGACCTCAACTTCAGGAGCGCCTCACGACCCAAATCGCTGACACCATCGTCGAGGTGTTGGAGCCTCAGGGTGTAGCTGTGATTCTCAAGGCCGAGCACCTGTGCATGATCATGAGGGGGATCAAGAAACCCGGAAGCAATATCGTCACTTCAGCCATGAGAGGCCTCTTCCGTCGTAGCGCAGCTACTCGCGCCGAGTTTCTGAACTTAATAGAGGGGAGGTAGGGTGCTGCGGCTCTCCCCTACCAAGATTGCTGTTTTCGAGGAATGTCCTCGGAGGTATAAGTTCCTCTACCTCGATGGACTGGGGAAGTTCTATAAGAGGGTAAGACCTTATTTCACCTTGGGTGAGAATGTTCACCAGGCCCTAAAGGAAATTTACTCGCTTCCAGCAAAATTAAGGACCGGGGAGAAGCTGGAGGAGCTGCTTCACAAGATCTGGGCTACCAATCATGGGGGATTCTCCAACCCTGAGGAGGAGAATATGTATAAGAATCGGGCTCTGCAGCAGATCCGCTGGTTTGCTCAGAACTTTGATCTAAAAGCCAGCCCCATAATGCTTGAGGTTGTAGTAAGAGAGGAGATTTCCGGGCTGATCCTTGAGGGGAGGGTTGATCGGGTAGACAGGGAGGGGAAGGATTCTCTTCATTTAATTGACTACAAAACCGGAAACAGACCGTTATCACCGGATCCTCGCCCCCTTTATCTTTACAGCCTGGCCCTAGAACAAAGGCAGAGCATGGCCCACGTGGCCAAGGTCTCCTATCTTTACCTGCAGGATCAGGAGGCCATGAGCTGGGAATTCGGCCCTGAGGCCTTTTCCAGTACCTTGCGCTGGCTTCTTGACGTGGCTTATCGCATCTCCCAGGAGACTGAATATCCCCCAATACAGGGGAGATTTTGCCAGAGTTGTGACTTCCGGGAAATCTGCCCCGCTCATATACACCCCAAAAATTCGAAGAATTTTTGGGGACCCCGTAAATTTAAATCTCAAAAATGAAGGCCATCATCTGGGACCTAGACGGTGTGATCGTTGATTCTGCCCCTTATCACTTTTCTGCCTGGCGAGAGCTGTTCGGCAGACTGGGTAAGGATTATGCGGCAGAGGACTTCAAGAGGAATTTTGGACGCCGTAATGATGATATTCTGCGGAGCGTTTTGGGGAACTCGCCTGAGGAGGAGATAAAGGTCCTCGCTCAGCAAAAGGAAGAGATCTTTCGGGAGAGGATAAGAGAGAAGGTGAAACCCCTGCCTGGGGTGCTCGAGCTTCTGGAAGACGCCCATAGCGGGGGTTTCAGGATGGCCCTGGTCTCCTCAGCCCCGCAGGAAAATATTGAGCTCATCCTCTCCTCGCTCGGGATAAAAGAGTATTTCGACTGTCTTATCTCTGGCCAGGAATTGCAAAGGGGAAAGCC
>CAZJSO010000003.1:30409-38216 GCA_964548795.1 uncultured Dehalococcoidia bacterium
TAAGATGGCACACATATCAATCATTGTCCCAACCTACAACGAGCGAGAGAACCTGCCCATTCTGGTGGAGAGAATAGCTCGCTCGCTTTCTGGCCTCGAGTACGAACTTATCATTGTGGATGACAATAGCCCCGATGGAACTGGAAGGCTAGCTGAAGAATTAGCCCAAAGATTTCCTCTCCGGGTGGTTCACCGGGAGGGGAAGAAAGGGTTAGCCTCAGCCGTGGCCGAGGGGCTCAAGCATGCCAGTGGTGATATCTTGGGAGTGATGGATGCCGACCTGCAGCACCCACCAGAGGTCGTTCCCCAACTCATCCGAGCTTTAGAAAAGGCGGACGTCGCCATCGCCAGCCGATACGTCAGAGGAGGAGGAACAGAGGGATGGACCATCTCCCGGGAAATCATTTCCCGCGTGGCCAAATTCATCCCCAGGATCCCCTTCGCTCAAGTTAGAGGGATAAAGGACCCCCTCTCTGGCTTTTTCGCCTTGAGGAAGGGGGTGGTTGAGGGGGTAAAGCTGGATCCCATAGGCTTTAAGATACTCTTGGAAATCCTGGTCAGAGGAAAATACGAGCACGTGACGGAGGTACCCTTTGTCTTTCGGGGGAGGGAGCGGGGGAAAAGCACCTTCACTTTAAAAGAGCAGGTGAATTACCTCAGACATGTCTGGAGGTTGGCCTGGACCCAAGGAGAAGTTCTCCGTTTTATTAAGTTTTATCTTGTTGGTGGTAGTGGGGTCATAGTCAACTTTGGCTTCTACGCTCTCCTCACTCGCGTCTTAGGCCTGGGGCTACACGAATATGACATTGCTGGGAGAGTAATAAGTTTTGCCCTCAGCACAGAGCTTGGAATTTTGAATAATTTCACCTGGAACAACTTGTGGACTTTCAAAGACCGAAGAGATTCCTCACTGCTGGGCCGCATCTCCAAGTTCCATCTGGTTGCCTTGACTGGGGACGCACCGAGCATAGCTTTCTTCTGGGGGCTTATAAGATTCACTGGAATTCTCGACCTGATCGCGGTGATCGTGGCCATCGCTGCAGCCTCGGTGATAAAGTTCGTCCTGAATACTATCTGGACCTGGAGATAGACAAGGACTCTCGGCCTCCAAGACAGCATTTGACAAGCCTTTAGGCATTCCAGTTATAATTGTAATCGGGCTTAGATTGTTCAGCTAAGCCTGGATCTGGAAGGAGGTGGGCCAAGATGCAATGCCAGTTCTGCGGCTACCCGAAGCTTTCCAGGATCAAGATCTGGGAGGACAAGGAGACCAAGACCACCCACCTACGCCTTGGCTGTCTTTCCTGCGGGCGCAAGTTCGAGGTAAAGCTGAAAGGGGAGACCTCCAAGACTGGCGCTCCCAGGATCAGCCAGTATGCCAGAAGGTAAAAACTCGTTGGCGCCGCTTACTTTCTATCACTGGCCTCGAAGTTTTCAAGTTTTATAGTTGACTACTTAGCTTCTGGCGTTGATGTTTTTGATTAGTACCAGGGCTTGTCTCAAGTCAGGTGGCAATTCAGACTCGAACTCAACGAACTTCCCGCTGCGGGGGAGTTTAAAGCCCAGGCGATGGGCATGGAGAAATTGTCTTCTGAGAAAGGTTGATCTTACGCCGTAAACCGGATCTCCTACCACGGGGTAGCCAATGGCAGAAAGATGTACTCTTATTTGATGGGTGCGGCCGGTCTCAGTCTGGATTTCAAGCAGAGTGCAATCCCCAATGTATTTCTTTACCCGATATAGGGTGCGGGCCTCCTTCCCCTTTGAAGTAACAGACATCCGCTGGCGCTTCCTCGGGTGACGCCCGATAGGACCTTCGATAGCCCCCTCGTTTGGTGAAAGATGCCCCCGAACCAAGGCAAGGTAACCCTTTTTAAACTCCCGCCTTTTGAGTTGCTCGACAAGGATCAGGCGGGCACCTTCATTCTTGGCCACCACCATCAGCCCAGAGGTATCCTTGTCCAGGCGGTGCACAATCCCTGGCCGAACCCCTTTTCCTAGTTTCGCTAGGTCGGGACAGAGGGCCAGGATGGCATTGACCAGGGTTCCGCTCTCATGGCCAGGAGCAGGGTGAACAGCTAGTCCTGGCGGCTTATCCACGACTAAGATGTCTTCGTCCTCGTAAACTGTCTCCAGTGGGATGGCTTCTGGCTTTAGGGTGGAAGGGACAGGGGGAGGAAAGGCGATTAATATTTTTTCGCCTTGTTCCAGTCTCCGGCTGGGCTTGGCCAGCTGGCCCTCAACGAGGATCAACCCTTCGGCGATTAGCCTCTGTACATAGGAACGGGAAAGGTGGCACTGCTCGGCCACGTATTTGTCAAGACGATTTTCTGAAGAATCAGCCTCGATTTCGAAATTATGCGCCTGCATCAAGGTGATTGTAGCAACGGGGAGCACCGAGTGCAACTGCGAAAGGGTTAGCCGTGCACAAATAGGTCTCTGGAGTTATACCAGGCCGGCTAAAAATGTCCTACTTGCCTCACAAGACACATATAGGCCAGGTTTCCCCGGCCTATATGCTTTTTGTCAAACCTTGGCTATCTGCCTGATTTGATCCTACTGTAGCATTCGCTGCAGTAGACTGGTCTGTCTCCGTGAGGCTCGAACGGCACTTCGCACTCTTTGCCACACTCGCTGCATATTGCAGAGAACATCTGCCGCGGCTGGTAACCGTAGCCACCGTTTTCGCGACGGTGCATTCGTTTCGCTTGGCGACAAGAGGGGCAACGCTTCGGCTCATTGGTGAACCCTTTGAGCGCAAAAAACTCCTGCTCGCCGGCGCTGAAGGTGAAGGTAGCTCCACAATCAGAACACTGCAACAGCTTGTCTACAAACTCCATTGGACGACCTCCTTTCCTTGTGTATTAGCTGGCTAAAGTTTGGTCGCCCAACTCTCGGTGATTGGAGAGGAATTAGCCGAGGATCTGACAACCTAAATTTACCGCTAATCAAGCATACGCCAAAATCTGGCAATTTGCAAATTTAGCTAACTTGGCCAACAGTTATCTAGAATTTAATCTTGAAGGTTGCTATCTGGAAAGGCCTCAGTTCTATCTCTTTACCGACTTGCTCTTCCTTTTCCTCTAACACATTGGAGGACAAGAGCGCTCGTGGTTTCTTCCAGAGATTTAAGTGCAGGTTCGCTGGCTCACCAGACGTCTCGTAGCACCTTATTACTGCACAAGTCCCATCTTCAGACTGCTTTAGGCGTGAAAGGACTACATTTCCCTGAAGGCTTGCAAAGGAGAACTGATCATTGGGCAATCTTCTCTCCAGGTTCAGGCTCTCGGAGCTCCGATCTTCCACATAGCTATATATTGGCTGATTGATGAAGCTGAGGGCTTTTGCCCATGTCTTGTCCTCTTTCCAGCTGTTGTGGTGAGGGTAAACTGCGAATTGAAACTCGTACTCTTTTCCAAGTTCCAAGGCATCCATGACCGGCACTACAGGGCCCTTATCACCATGGGAAAGTAAGCTCACAGACCTCAAGAGCGTAAGGAAGATATTTCCCCCGCTTACTTCATAGCTCGGGATCCCCCGGGTGAGCACTGCCACTCCTCGCTCCTTAGTGGCATAATCTATCCAGTCTTCCATGGGATAATCCCGGGGCTCTGCTTCTCTCTCAATGGCCCCAAAAACTGTCCCCGCTGTGCATTTTCCATCCGGGATTCCCGGGTCAATCCTTACCCTGACCCTGACATGGGGAAAACTCGACCTTAGCTTGATAGTCAGCTTAACCCAGGGTATCCCCTTATACAGGTAAGCTTCCTTCTCAATTTCCATCAACTTCTGGCGGTAGAACTCTACGCTACGATGTTCCTTGAGCCGATAGGGCCAGAAGCAGCCGTAGACTTCCTCGGTAAGGCTTATTTTGCTGCTTATTCTACCCCGCTCAACCTTCAACCCGCTGATTTTGAAGAGGGCGGTGTTGGGCGATATATCCCCCTCAGCCCCAACAAGCCCGATGAGCTCCCTAGAGATATCCCGGTGGCTGTATACCGAGCCGAGCTCATTTTCTAGTTCGAGGCTGATTTCCCTCACCACCTCCTGGCCGTCGGCATCAAATATTTGATACTTCCCATCGGTAGGATTCACTTCTACCCTAAGATAGTCATTTTCAATAACATTGCTGCTGTAGATAGCTCTTCTTGTAGAAGGGGCTGATTGTTCAGGGCGGAGGGGGTAGACTCTGTAGCCCAGAGGTGGAACTCGGGTCAAAAGTCCTATTTTGGCCCATTTAACCCATCCCTGCTCATTTCTGTCCTCTTCAATGAGCTCCCATTCTGTATCCTCAACCGCAAAACCTCTCATCCTGTCTTCGTCCCCGAAGCACACCTCCGCCTCAATATAGTCGGAGACCTCGAAACTGTTGGGGTTGAAAAGAATTAGCCTTTTACCTCCAGCAGGAATCTGAGAGCTCAAATGATTTAGTGAGCTGGCGAGAAGAGGCTCAAGAGTGGTTTCCAAGGTTCCAACCTTTTGCTCGACCTCCCGGTAAACTTCATCTATAGAGGTGCCGGTGATGACATCGTGAAAAGCCAGAAATAAAGCCTTATCCCAGGCTTCACTAAGTTCCCTTTTAGGATAAGGTTTCCCCAAGAGCCAGGCGATAGTGGCGAACCTCTCTGTGTTCAGAAGCAGATTCTTAACCTTAGAGTATTTGGACTTCAGCCACATTCTAGTACTCCAGACGCCATCAAACACTCGATCTCCCTGATACATTTCTCCCTTTTCCAGCCCGAGGCTATCAGCTTCCTTCTCCAAGGCCCGGAAGAATTCCTTTGGCGAGGCTATTTTTATATGTTGGTCAGTATTTTTGGCATTGAAATCGTCAATCGCCTTAAATAGACGCTCCGGAAATGGGCAGCCGCCTATGCCACAAGGCATGAGTATGGATTCAGTCGAGGCGTAACCTTTGAGCTCGCTAATGTTTTCCTCAAGCTGTTCTGCAAAGAGCCCGGCACGATAACCATGTTTTGAAGCGAAGTAGTGGCTCAGAATTCTTGTTCCATCTAAACCTTCCCACCAAAATTCGCTCGTGCCTTTCTTTATGTCAAATCCTCTACCGAAGGCTAGCCAACGATATCCAGCATCACGGTAAATTTGAGGAGTCTGGGCATTTAACCCGAAGGAATCTGCTATCCAGCCAACCTCGACATCCAGGCCCAATTTCTCCTTCACGTACCTCTTACCCCTTAAAATTCCAGATATCAGAGCCTCTCCTCCCGGCAGAAAGGAGTCGGCCATTAAGTACTGGCCATCAATCACCTCGATCATGCCTTTAGCGGCCAGATGCTTGATCTTCTTGAAAAGCCCTGGGTCCAGGCGCTCAACCTCTTCAAGCTGGTAGGCATCCTCAATGCCAAACCTGAATTCGGGGAAGAGAGAGCAGAGTTCCACAACCTGCCGGAGAAGCCTTAGGTTTATGTATGAGTAATCTTCCTTATTAAACTTCCAGACAACATCATAGTGAAAGACCGGGGAGAAGATAATTTGCTTAGCTGGTTTGGCGGCACGGTTTCCTTCCATAGTGCAATCTAACCTCCGGTGATTTCATCATTGCTTCCTTCCGCAGTGAAATTCCTGGTAGGACGGAAAGAGCTTTATTGAGACCAGGCATGAAAAACTGCGATTTTGGGAGAGCAGAGCGGACAACCTGACTAGAAGTCTAAGCAAAGAATAGACTATCCCCTTGAGGAGGTGGTGGACAATGAACAGGGCCTTCAAGCCGGTCTTTAGCCTCACCGCAGCCGTAAGCTTATCAAACACAATTCTAGCAGCAAAACGCATGAGCTGCAACCAAGTGAGTTGTCTCAAAATAGATGGTTACCGAGTTGCATTTCAATAGAGTCTCCAACTTCTCTACCTCTGACACCTCCAGTATACCAGATGCCTTCAGCCGCTGGTACGGGGTCTGCGCTTTGTGGGGTTGACAACGAGGTAGTGTCGGCTTAGACTGAAGTGGGGAAGGGGAGGGACAAGTGCGCAAAAAGATCCTGGTAGCCGACGATGAAGAGTTCATCCGTCAATTAGTCTCGGCCACCTTGAGAGATGACCAGCGTTTCGACCTTCTCCTGGCCGCAGACGGGGTTGAAGCTTTAGAGCTGGCCCAGAAGGAAAAACCGGATATTATCTTTCTTGACATCCTCATGCCAAAACTTGATGGGTTTGAGGTTTGTCGCCGACTTAAAAGCGATCCCCAGACATCGGCAATACGCATCATTATGCTCACTGCTCTCGGCAGCCAGGCTGATCGGGAGAAGGGTGAGGAGGTTGGTGCCGATGGCTACTTCACTAAGCCTTTCAGCCCCACGGCGCTTATTCAAGAGGTCGAAGAGAAACTGGCGGGGGAATGAGCCAGAGGGAAATCCCGCGGACTCGAATCGAAGAGCTAAATCGGCAGCAGCTCGAGATATACGCCAAAGAGTTAAGAGAATCGCTCAGGAAGGAACAGGAGCTAAGAGCTGAGCTGGAAAATCGTGTGCGCGAACTTGTGGCACTGAATAAACTTTTTCAGCAGCATCTTAAGCAACGCTTTGATGTTATAGATGCCTATAAAGAACTCGTGGAGCAACTGGAGAGCCTCTCAAGGGATGTAAATCTTCTGGTGGATAAGGCCCGCTCTCGTCTACCCCTTATTGAACCTTCTGGAAGAGACCTCCTCAAAAAAACTGAGGAGTGAGGCAGGCTATTTAGGCGGCAGAATTTCAGCGAGCTTTCTTCCCAGCACTTCCTTTCGGATAGGCTTTGAAAGCCATCCCTCGGCTAGCTTTCCCTGGAAAAGAACATCGTCCTCGCCAAGTGGGTAACCGGTCATGATTAGGACCTTGAGCTCGGGACTTTTCTCCCGAAGCCTTTGAATAAGCTGCCTGCCTCCCATCTTCGGCATGACCAGATCCGTCAGCAGGAGGTCAACGTTTCCCTCAAGCTTCTCAAATGCTTCCAGCGCCTCTTCCCCACTGGATGCTGTTATGGAGACATAGCCGAGATCTTCCAGAGTCAAGGCGACAAGCTTAAGCACCTGAGGGTCATCTTCCACCACCAGGATCTTTTCTCCCTTTCCCCTCGGCACAGGTTCCTCCACCATCTGCTCCTCTGGTTGCCCCGCCGCAGCCGGTGGCAGGTAAACGATGATGGTAGTTCCCTTGCCAGGCTGACTTTCGACGTTGACGAATCCCCCATGCTGACTGACCAGCCCATGCACCTGCGACAGGCCCAGACCAACCCCAGCCCCCCGCTTCTTAGTGGTGAAGAAGGGCTCAAAGATATGGGGGAGATGCTCCGGGGCTATTCCGGTACCAGTATCAGAGAACCTCAACTCTATCCATTCCCCCGGAGACATACCTGGCAAATGAGGAGCCTCTATATGCTTCCGAGAGAGACTTATGCGAAACTCTCCCCCTTCTGGCATGGCATCGCGCGCATTTACTGCCAGATTGGTTACTATCTGCTGGAGGCTAGCCGGGTCGGCTTCAACCACATAGGTTCCCGGCATGGTTGTTAAAAGGATGGAGATATTTTCCGGAATTGTCCGCCGCAGCAATTCAACCATTCCCTGGAGGAAGGAATGAAGCTCGACGGGCCTCTTCTGAATCAGCGAGCGGCGCCCAAAGTCCATAATCTTCCTTACGAGTTCAGCAGCTCTCTCTCCCTGACTCGAGATGATCTTTAACATCCCATAGGCGTCGCGAGGAAGATCCCCTCGTGATTTTAGAAGCTGGGCAAAGCCAATGATCGGCGTCAGGATGTTATTGAAATCATGGGCGATTCCGGCGGCGAGCTGTCCCAGGGCGGCAAGCCTTGCCTG
>CAZJSO010000004.1:0-14618 GCA_964548795.1 uncultured Dehalococcoidia bacterium
TGCTACCACACACCGCCAGGCAGTATAACACTTTTAATCTCCGTGTTCAAGCTTGGCCTGCTTGAGCTCAGCCAGTAGATGCCTGGCATAGTCATCTGAGGTCAGGTCAAGTTTGGGAACGGCCTTGGTAGAGACCTGGGCCAGCGCTTGGAAGAATTCCTCCTCTATTCTAGCCTTGCTCTGCTCATCCCTTCCCTCTACTCGACAGATAATCATGGGTTGTGTATTAGATTTACGGACAAGGGCTTGTCCCAGCCATTCCCCTCGTGTATCGAGCCACCTTATCAGACCCCCATCTGTAGTGTCAATGGAATAGCCCTTCTGTTGGAATATCCTCACCACTTGTTCTACCACCTCTTGCTTCTCCGCCAGCACGTTGGTGGGAAGCTTTAAATTTATCTCCGGCGAGACAGGATAGCGGGGAACCTCCTCGTCGAGCTCGATAAAGCTGCGCCCTTTGTTTAGCGCACGGGCAATGACACCTAAGATTTTGGCTGCCGCCAGAGTTCCGTCATCAAAGATCCAGTTCTCTTCGTGGCCGGACATCTGGTGCCCTGACAGCTCGGCTGCCAGGGCTATCGTTTCTTTGTTCTGGGAAAGGTCTATCTTCCGGCCAAAAAGCTCAACTTCGGGAAGGCCTTTCTTCACTGCCTGGTAGAGTCTTTTCGCTCCTTCTTTGATAAAGGCAAAACCGGTGGGGTTCATGATATATTCTCCACCATGCTGAGTGATAAATTCATCAGCCACCCGGGAGAATTTCACTTCCCCCATGAAGCGAGGCTTCCCTGGTCTACCTTTTCTATAATGCTCCTCGATTATTTGTTTTGCTTGTATAGCCAGAGTGCGATCACCCTCCACTACCTTTCCATCGGACCGGACGTATATCACCCGGTCACCATCTTCATCATGTCCAAATCCCACCACCTCCTTTTTAATATACCCTGGAATGGCTCTTGCCTTTTCTTCCTCCTCTCCGGCCACCTCCTTCACTTTTTCCTCAAGCTGCTGCCGATACCGAGCCTTTATAGGGTCGGGGATATGCGCTGGGAAGGAACCATCAGGCTTCTCATTCAGAGCCACCACCTCAGCGCCGAGGTCAAGATAAACCTGCTTGGTCCGCCAGGTCGACCCATTCCCAAAGTCTATCACCAGCTTCAGTCTCTGGAGAGGGTGTTTGATCGCAAGTTCAGGTGGCTCAAAATCGGGAGGGATCTCCAACAAATTTCGAATGTGTTCCCAAGACCGGGGGCTCATCCTCTCCGGGAAGTCAATGCTGGAAATTTTATCGAGCAGAGGTCGGAGGCCCCTGTTTTTCCATCTTTCCTTAAGGTAAACCCAGATATCTCTCCCCAACCTGAGGTTGGCCTTCACCAGCTCGTTATGGTATCGGGCTATTTCACCCTCCTCGATTTTCACCTTTTCCCCTTCTCCATCGAGAAAATCCCCGCTTAGTATGATCGTCTTTAATTCCAGCATCTGCTGAGCGTTAATACTGGTGATAAATCCATCCTTGTCCTTCACCACCTGCTTTAGGCCATTATACTCGGCCTCGTTATGGCTAGCAGTGATGTTTATACCCCCATCGGCATCGAGGTAGGGAATGGCAAAGTAAAGCTCAGGGGTAGAGGAAAGGCCGATATCGTATACATTCACTCCGGAAGAGCGGAGGCCTTTTATCAGTACTTGCCGTATACGTTCAGTACTTAGTCTTACCCCTCCCCCAACTATCACCCAGAGCTTACCTGAGGGAGCCCGATTTATTCTCCGCAGGTAAGTTCCATAGCCCTTGCCTAAGTAGTAGACTACCCGGTCAGTAAGATCTACATCAGCTATAGCCCGCACGTCATAAGTCTGAAAGATTACTGGGTTTATCTGCTCCGGGGAGAGTACGAACGACTTCAGAAGCTGGGTTTGATCCAGGGAAGTCAGCCTGTAATGCCCCAGGCTTGCGGGGACAAGAAGCGACTCGCCACAAGAGAGCTCTTCTACGGAGTTCTTGCTTTCCAATTTGACTCTTCCCTTAATGCAGGTAAGCACCTGAAAACTTCCTTTGGTTTCCAGGATAAGTTGCTCACCTGGCCTGAGGTTCAAACGGTTGACCGAGAAATAAAGACTAGAGATGAGTCTCTCCTCGCTCTCATTTACCCTTTGGGGATATCGGCGAAAGTCCTCGGGGGTGCTTCTCTTAAAATTCAAAGCCTTTAAGGCTTTTTGTATGTGTAAGGGTCGAGGAGGTTGACGGTTCCAGTCCCACACTCGGTAGGTTATCCCGGAGGTCTGTTGAATCTCGACCAGTACCAACCCCTTTCCTATAGCATGGATGGTGCCCGCCGGATTGAAGAAGATATCTCCTTTCCCAGCTGGGATAGCATTGAGGTATTTCTCAGCTATGTTTGCCTCAGGCGAGGAAAGGTCTTTCTCAAATTGCTCTTGGTTCACTTCCTCCTTGAACCCTAGGTAGAGCGCTGACTCCTTTCCGGCCTCAAGAATGAGCCAGGCCTCGTTCTTACCCGACTGAATTTCCCCCAATTCCCTTGCCTTTTCGTCCGAGGGATGAACCTGAACTGAGAGGTCCTGTCTGGCATCAATGAACTTGACCAGAACGGGAAGCCCCCCTTTGAACTCTCGGGCTATGGCTGGCCCTAGAGCTTCCTCACCCAGCAAGCTGAGGAGGTGAGGGAGCGGGATCTCTAAATTCTCCCCCACCTCGATCATTGACGGATGCTGAGGATGGGCAGAGCACTCCCACGACTCGCCGATTTTTTTCCCTGAGGAAGGCAGTCTCTTTAGTTTCTCAATGTAGTTACCCCCCCAAACCACTTCTACTAGGTTGTCTACCCTCGGCTTGATGAAGGCCTTCTTCAGCCGTTTAATAGACTCCCTTATATTTTCTCGGTGGCGATGGTATTCCTGCCAGCGCTCTTTCTCCTGCGGCAAGCTCTCAGCCGCCTCTCCAGAAATCTCGCCTAACTCTCCGTAGCAATAGAAGTTTCCCTGAAGCCTCTCCGACCAGTCCTTTTTGCCATCCCTCTCCAGCTTGGTTTTCACCGTCACTCGGCCCTGGGGAAGGAGGGTATCGGACCTTACTTCACCCGGCTTGAGAGTTAGGTTCTCCAGCTCGAAGCAGTTGTAAGTTAAAGCCTTATCCACTTCGGCCCGAGAAAAGAAACTTTCAAAGAGCACAGAGTGAGATGACCTAAGCCTATCACACTTGACTCGAAACAAGAGACTATCCTTCACCTCACCAGTAACCTGAGAATCAACCAAGACGGAATTTTCGATGTTCAGCTCTTCTGATCTGAAATGCTTGACCCAATTTTTCTCCAGGTCAAAGAATTTACGCAGGCATTTGCCTTCATAGGAATCCTCCAGAATTCGGAGCAGATTCTCATAATAAAATCTAATCTGGCCGAAATCCCACCAGAAGGTCTTTTCGCCTAAATCCTTGTCCACGATAAGCCTGGGCTTGCTTTCTTGGGCTAACAACCTTAGCTTGAGGCGATTTATCCTTTCCCAAAGAGCTGGGTCCCCTCCCCCGAGTTCAAAGTCGTCACAGCTCGAGCTGAGCGGCATCCAGAGGTGCGGGTCGGTGTCCAGTCTGCCCCTTTTGCGCTCTAGTTCGGGTCGGAATTCCTCCAGCAGGGATTGCAAGAAGGTCTGAGAGATGCTGAACGAGCCTAAGCTCTTGCCCAAGATAATCTTCCCCGAAGGTCCAGGCCGAACGATGCCTTTTTCCTTAATCTGTCCTATTTCGTCCCAAGTTTGCTTCTCCCTCTGGAGCACCTCGCCATCCTGGGCTGGAATCAGCAACCCATAACTTTGCCAGTTCCTTATCCACTCCTCCTTATCTTCGGGAAGCTCTTGTCGGATGTCGAATATCTCCGCCTGGCAGCCCCCAGTAAAGTCAGGGCTTCGCTCCGGGATAAATATTTGATCTCCCCAGAAGACACAGAGTCGCCCCCTTCGGGAAGGAGCAAATATCTGGGTCTGGAAGATAACTGCTTCAAGGAGAGTCAAGGGAGTTTCCTGACCGTTTACCCGGATTAAACGGGGCAGTTTCACCGCCGACTTGTTTCCTCCCTCAGCCAGGGGGAGAGGGGACAACCGCATTCCCTTCCCCGCTGTATGATAAATGGCTATTGTGCCTCCTCGGGAGAGTAAATCATCCAGCCCTTGGGCTTCCAGCTTTCTCCAGGCATATAGCGTTCCCAAGAGCTGGCCGGCACCTCCGGGCCAGTCCTCCTCTAGAGAGAATATTCTGGACCTCTTGCCAACGATCGTGCCCTGGGAGCCTTCCAGCCTGCGCTGCCAGAGCTCAGCTTGTGCCCTAGTAGGTGAAACCACCACTATGACAGCAAATCCCTCCCCCTCATCCACCACCCGATACATGGCCTCTATATTTTTTAAGTGCATGGCTACACTTATCATAACGCAAGGGACGGAAAACTCAAAGGCCTAGCGGAGCCTTTGGCGGTGTGATAGAATTTAAGCCGTGGAAAGCTTGGGCGTTACCCGCTGCGGCAATATGGAGTTCCGCTGGGGGGAGAGAACTTATGTCATGGGCGTTATCAATCTATCGCCTGATTCCTTCTCTGGGGATGGAGTTGCTGATCTTCAAGAGGCTTTGGCTCTGGCACACCGTTTTGTGGCTGAGGGAGCCGATATTTTGGATATTGGTGGTGAATCCACTCGGCCTGGCTCAGCGCCTACCTCAGCTAGGGAGGAAACTAAACGGGTAATTCCAGTTATAGAGCGACTGGCTTCCGAGGTAAAGGTCCCTCTGAGCATTGATAGTTACAAACTCGAAGTGGCTTGCCGAGCGCTGGAGGCCGGGGCAACGATGATCAATGACCAGTGGGGCTTAAAACAAGACCCTCGGTTAGCAGAACTAGCGGCAGAAAAGGGCGTTCCCTTAATTCTGATGAGCAATCAGCGGGATAAAGGAGGCTATGATACCAAGGTTAAGCGTGACACAGGCTACTACATAGATGTTGTGGCTGAGGTAACCTCCTCCCTCCAGAAAAGTTTTGAGCTAGCCTTGAAGTTAGGCGTACCTCGGGAGAACATCATTCTAGACCCTGGCATTGGATTCGGCAAGACCTGGCAACAGGATCTGGAGATTATCCGGCGACTGGAAGAATTGAAGAAACTGGGAAGGCCCATTTTGATCGGGCCTTCCCGCAAATCATTCATCGGATTAGTGCTAGACCTTCCAGTTGATCAGCGTCTGGAAGGAACTGCAGCCACGATAGCTATTGGCATTGCTAAGGGTGCTGACCTGGTGCGAGTGCACGACGTGCAAGCCATGATCCGTGTGTGCCGCATGAGCGATGCCATAATCCGTTCAGCTTAGCTCTTGCCATGTTAATCCTTGCCTTCACTTCCTGTACTTATACCACCCTTCCCCAGCCTTTCGACCAAGCTTTCCAGCCTTTACCATGGCCTTAAGCGCATGGGGGGTGGTATGCTTTAACTCTTGGGGCAGTTCCTGTCTTAGAACCTCATTCACCGCATAACCGATGTCAAGTCCAGTAAGATCCATTAGCTCAAATGGCCCCATAGGGTAGTTCAAACCATATTTTACGGCCTTATCAATGTCATCAATGGAAGCAATGCCTTCCTCATATATCCTTATCGCCTCCATTAGTTGGGGCATCATTATTCGGTTAACTACAAAACCGGCGGTGTCCTTCTTAACCAGGATGGTAAGCTTCCCCAGTTTCTTCTCGGCCACATCCCTTATCACTTGCACCGTTTCATCAGTGGTTAGAAGTCCCTTGATCACTTCTACCAATTTCATAAGTGGCGCTGGGTTGAAGAAATGCATCCCGGCTACCTTATCTGGCCGCTTGGTCACGGAGGCTATTTCGGTGATGGAGAGTGAGGAGGTATTAGTGCTTAGGATGACCTCTGGCCGGGTAATCTCATCCAGCTCTTTGAAGATTTGCTTCTTCAGGTCCAGATTCTCTATCGCTGCCTCAACTACAAAATCAACCTCCTTCAGGTCTGACATTGACAGAGTAGTCTTAAGGCGTCCCAAGGTGGCCGCCTTTTCCTCCTCGCTAAGCTGGCCTTTTGAGGCCATCCGAGCTAAGCTCCACTCGATATTCTTCATGCCTTTCTGCAAGAACTCCTCAGCGATATCCCGCATCACCACCTCACAACCACTTTGGGCAAAGACCTGAGCAATGCCGCTTCCCATTGTCCCAGCTCCGATGACTCCTACCTTTTTGATTTCCATCTTCCTCCTTTCCTTTTCTGCCCTCAGGCGAGCCGGCCGAGCCCCGGCTACCTTACTCCTCTACCATGTCTAATTTATTCAACCATTTCTCGCTTTGTCAAGCCGCAAACTCTGGAAAACCTCAAAGGAGTTCGGTGGGCAGTCTGGCCTGAGCTCTAAAGCAAAGGGGACAACTACTTTTCATTTCGAGCTGTCCCCTGAAAACCCTCCTGGGTGTGGTATTCGCCTCGGAATTACTTCTTCTCGTATTCGTACCAGCCCTTGCCGGATTTGCGGCCAAGCTTGCCAGCAGTTACCATAGCTCTCAGGGTGTAGGGGGTACTGTGCTTCAATTCGTGCACCAGCCCCTGCTCAAGTATCTCGTTTATGAAATAGATTACGTCAACACCGGTAAGATCCATCAGTTCAAATGGCCCCATGGGATAGTTCAAGCCATATTTTATGGCCTTATCAATGTCCTCAATGGACGCAATGCCTTCCTCATAAACTCTAACCGCCTCTACAAGGTAGGGCACGAGCAAGCGATTGACCACGAAGCCAGGTACGTCCTTGTGCACCAGAACAGTTATCTTTCCCAGCCTGCTTTCAGCTATATCTCTTACCACCTCAACTGCTTCCTCGCTGGTCAAAAGTCCCTTGACTATCTCCACCAGCTTCATCAGCGGTACCGGGTTCATAAAGTGCATCCCTATCACTTTATCTGGCCGCTTGGTCACGGAGGCTATTTCGGTGATGGGAAGTGAGGAGGTATTAGTGCTTAGGATGACCTCTGGCCGGGTAATCTCATCCAGCTCTTTGAAGATTTGCTTCTTCAGGTCCAGATTCTCTATCGCTGCCTCAACTACAAAATCAACCTCCTTCAGGTCTGACATTGACAGAGTAGTCTTAAGGCGTCCCAAGGTGGCCGCCTTTTCCTCCTCGCTAAGCTGGCCTTTTGAGGCCATCCGAGCTAAGCTCCACTCGATATTCTTCATGCCTTTCTGCAAGAACTCCTCAGCGATATCCCGCATCACCACCTCACAACCACTTTGGGCAAAGACCTGAGCAATGCCGCTTCCCATTGTCCCAGCTCCGATGACTCCTACCTTTTTGATTTCCATCTTCCTCCTTTCCTTCTGGTTGATAAAGCAAGTCAGTAGGGAAGAAACTCCCGACCCATAACCTCTCTAGAGATAATGATCTTCATTATCTCCGCTGTGCCGTCAGCCATCTCCATACCTATGACATCTCTCAGCCTCTGCTCCAGAGCGAAATCAGCGCTATAGCCTATATGACCATGGATGAGCAAAGCGTTGTGGACAGCACGCACGGCTACTTGGGGGCAGAACCACTTGCACATGGCTGATTCCTTTATGTGCGATATGCCCTGATCTCCGAGCCACAAAGCTCGGTAGCAGAGTAACCTAGCAGCTTCAATCTCAGTGGCTGCCTCGGCGATCTTAAACGAGATTCCTTCAAACTTGGCAATGGGCCGACCGAATGCAGTGCGCTGCTTTGCATAGGAAATTGCCTCCTCCAGAGAGGCCTGGGAGGCTCCCAGGCTGATTAAACCGAGGAGTACACGGAAGTTATCGAAGGTCTGCATCACTTTGTAGAACCCTTCCCCTTCTTGCCCAACCCGATACCGAGCGGGAATGCGTACTCCATCCATAACAATAGAAGCGCGCCCTAAGGGCAGCCAACCCATATCGGGGAAAGCAGTTCTCCCTATCCCTGGAAGATTAAGGGGAACCCAAAAGCAAGTTACCCCTCTCGGTCCAGACGCGGGATCGGTCTTAGCGAAGACGTAGGCTGTATCGGCCTGCATGCCCAAGGTAATAGAGGTTTTCTCACCACTGAGAACGTAAAAATCGCCCTCTTTTATGGCCCTCGTTTTTATGTTAGCCGCATCGGAACCGGCCTCTGGCTCGGTAAGACAGCAGCAAGTTACCTGCTCACCTCGGGCGAGAGGTGGCAGCCATTCCTCTCGCATATCTTCGGTGCTGGATTCTAGAGCTAAGGCGGCTCCGTGAAGGGTCACGATAGCCAGAGGAAGGTTGAAATCAGCCTTAGCTATCTCTTCAACTGCTATTCCCAGGCTGATGAAATCTCCACCCTGGCCACCGTATTTGGAGGGAAGGTTTGGCGCTAAGAGGCCCAGCTCACCAGTTCGTTTCAATAGCTCTGGGGGTAGAGAAGTCCGCTTAGAACGCTCCTTAGCACCGGGGGCAAGCTCTCGGCGTGCGAAGTCCTGAACCATATGCTGGAACATTCTATGCTCTTCGCTGAATCCAAACCCACTCATCTATGCCCTCGGCTCTCAGGGAGACAGCGGATGAACGATTTCGTCCTATAGTGCGATCCGGTACTTAGCCTTGCCCTCCTCGTAGAGATCCCCGCCATGGCAATCATCCACCACGGTAACGGGGAAGTCCTCCACCTCCAGCCTCCTTACTGCCTCAGCTCCGAGCTCCTCGTAAGCTATAACTTCTGCCTTTTTAACTGCCTTGGCAATCAGTGCCCCAGCCCCTCCTATGGCCCCAAAATAAACTGCCTTGTATTTCTTAATAGCCTCTCTTACCTCCAGCGACCGATTGCCTTTACCGATCATCCCCTTGAGGCCTTCGGCCAGAAGGCGGGGGGTATAGACATCCATCCGATAGCTTGTGGTGGGGCCAGCTGAACCTATTGCCCAACCTGGCTTGGCTGGAGCTGGACCCATATAGTAGATGGTTTGCCCCTTAAGTTCAAAAGGGGGTTTCTCACCCTGATCAAGTGCTGCAATAATGCGCTTGTGGGCCGCATCTCGGGCGACGTAGATGACTCCGCTAAGCAAGACCTCATCCCCAGCTCTAAGTCCCTCCACCACTTCATCGGTTAGCGGAAGCATAATACGCTTAGGCATGATCCCCTCCTTTATATCCGCAATCCTTTCAGGATATCTCGGGCAATAATGTTTCTTTGAAGTTGTAAGGAGGCCTCAGCGGCACTCATGGCCAGGCAGCTACGGCAGAACCTCTCCATTGGTAAGCCAGCAACGTAAGGCGGGCCACCCCAAATGTGAGCCGCATTGTCAGCTACGGAATTAAGCATCTGCGTAGCGAAAAGTTTCGCCATAGCCGCTTCCGTCTTTATTGGATTACCTCGATCAGCTTTCCAAGCAGCTTCATAGACCACCAATCTGGCAGCACGAATAGCTACCGCCATATCAGCCAGGGCAGCCTGCACGCTCGGCCACTTAGAAATAGTCTGCCCAAATGACTCCCAGGACTGTGCTTGCAGGGTTGCTTCCTCCAGTATTCTTTGAGCTACTCCTACGCACCTGGCACTCCTAACTATCCGTTTCAAAGGAAGCCACCTCTTGCCCAGGTAAAATGCTTTCCCTTCCTCCCCCAGGATACTTTCCTTTGGTACACGACAGTTATCGAAATCGAGGAAAATAGGCCTTCTCAGGCGAGCTTCCCAACCCGCCTTTTCCCCATCCCCTATAAGACTGAGTCCAGGGGTGTCCTTATCCACCAAGAAACAGGTGACCCCCTCTCTCAGCCCCCTTTCCGGCTCTGTAACGGCGAATACCACGGCAAAATAATCTTTGCCTGGCTCAGAGAGGCAGACCTTCCTTCCGTTAAGTAAGTAGTGTCCCTCTCTCTTTTCCGCCCTTACCTGCATGGAAGCCAAATCAGCCTCTTTCTCTGGCTCCATGAGCGCTAAGTAAGCTCGCTTCTGGCGATTGAACACAGGCCAAAAATACTTCTGCCTTTGCTCCTCGTTGCATTCAAACAGTACAGGGGTAACACTGCCAAAGTTAAAAGGGACCGCCGTCTGAGCTAGTTCCTCCTCCACTATACAGTCACCCAAGGTGCCCAGGTCCACTCCGCCGAGTTCCTCTGGTATGCCTACCCCCCAAAGCCCCATTTCTTTGACCATTCTGATTAACTCCTCTTCCTTTCCCGGCGGAAGGAATAGCTGGGCATCGCTCAGGTCGAAAGCTCGACCTAGGACTTCCCTCTCCAAAGGTTTTAGCTGCTCGGCAACGAAACGCCTCACCGTGGCCTGGGCCATTTTCAGCTCTTCGGGTAGCTCAAAATCCATTTTTGACCCCCTAACTACTTCCTATGTTAGGGACTCCTCCACAAATAAGTCTAAGTCGGGCTCGTCTTCATCCCCGATGCGCTGTTCTAGCCGGGACATGACATCTATCAGACGATGGTTGACTACATAGCTCTTAATGGTAGTGTCTACCTGTGGACAGACAAGGACACAGGCACCGCAAAGGTCACAGTCTTCACCTACCAGGCTTTCCAGCGCCATGGAAGTTCGCTGTTCGGTGCGCTCCCGGCGTGAGGGTTCACGGAACAGCATGGGGCAGATATCTATACAATTGCCACAACCAATGCATTCCTTATGCCCCGAGATATCCTCAGCTATGTTCAGAGCATGCCCCGGGTTAAATCCACTGGAAAGAAGGCGACACCTCGCTACAGGTGGACTATGAAGACTAAATATCTGGTTTAGGACATTTTCAACTTCCTTAACTTCGGTCTGAACACGCTGTGGCATCCTTCCTCCGCTTCTAGCCCCCGAAAGGACTTCAGGGGGTAATTCTAGGCTACTTTTATTTGCCCTGGAGACAAGATCATCTTTGTATAGTCCGGTAGATAGTCAAATGGCTGCCGAGCATAATCAGGAAGAAGCTTTGGTGAGATTGGCCTTTTATCAGCTATCCCAGCTTCTTGAAGTGCCTTTTGCCACTGGAGAACATGGTCCAATGTCAAAAGCCCCAACTTGACCTCCTTTGCATAGCGAGCTGCTGCTTCCCCTGCTCTTCTTCCGAAGACGAGGATGTCAAGAGTAGAGTTACCAATAAGGCGATTTCGGCCGTGGACACCTCCTTCAACCTCACCGGCAGCAAACAGGCCAGGCACACTGGTGGCTCCATGGGGGTCAATCTTAACCCCGCCATTCTGATAATGGAGCGTAGGGTAGACCAGCATCGGCTCCTTGGTTATATCGATGTCGAAGCGGCCAAACTGCCGAACCATTGCTGGCAATTCCCGAGCAATGGTGCCTTCCCCACGCAGCAGATCAATCATAGGTGAGTCCAGCCAGACGCCCACTTGTCCGGTTGGCGTTTTTACCCCATTCCCCTGCTTTCGACATTCTCGAATTATAGCTGAGGCTACTATATCACGTGGTTGCAAAGGCATAACAAACTGCTCCCCTTCTGCATTAACAAGTTGGGCCCCCAGAGTTCTCACCTTCTCGGTAACTAGCAAACCTAGAATCTGCAGTGGATAAGCCGCGCCCGTGGGGTGATATTGCATGGTATCCATGTGAACAAGCTTAGCCCCGGCGCGATAGGCCAATACTATTCCATCAGCCGTAGCCCCGTAGTGGTTAGTGGTAGGGAAACCCTGGATATGTAGCCGACCCATGCCCCCAGTGGCTAAGACAACAGCCTTAGCCCGGACTATCGTCAGCTCATTGGTCTCCAGGTTAACCAATATGGCTCCGGCTACCTTGCCCTCATCATCCATTATGAGTTCCACAGCTGGCTGGAATTCCAGATGCTCTATTCCCCGGTTTCTAATCTCATCACGCAACACCCGCATTTCCTCCAAGCCAGTATAGTCACGTGCTGAGTGCAACCTCCTCCGACAAGCTCCACCCCCCGACAACTCATGCATCGTGCCATCTGGCTCCTTGTCCCAGTTAACACCCAGGTCCTCCAGCCATTGGATCACCTGAGGGGCGTCCTTTACCAGTGCCTCCACCAAATCGGGGTCATTAGTGAAATGGCCCCCGCCCATCACGTCGAGATAGTGCAAAACAGGGGAGTCGTTGGGCCTATCCGCTGCCTGTGTTCCCGCCTGAGCCCCTACAGTATTGGCGTCGCCTAAGCGCAGCTTCGTGGCTATCAGTACTTTAGCTCCATTCTCCTGGGCCAATAGGGCTGCTGAGGCTCCAGCTCCACCACAGCCGATTACCAGCACATCCACGTCGAAATCAATCTGGCTTAAGTCAATTTTATTTGGCTCAATGCGGCTATTCCCCTCTACCAAGTCGGCCATTTCATTGGGCATGCGCTCACCTTTGTTCGGACCCACTAGTAACTCACGCATGCCCTCCTTAATGTAGTCCGGATGGAAGGCTTCCAGCAGGGCTTGCCTCTCCCCCAAAGGTATCCGAGGGAACTCTTCGCTCAGCCGTCTCTCCCGGGTCGCTTCTACCTTCCTGATGCTCTCTTGCATATAAGCAGGATATGGCATATGACTTCCTCCCTAAAGTTATTTGGCCGACTCTATTTCTCGCTCCTGATACAAACGACTAAGCTCATCTTCTGACATCTTCTTAAGTTTCTTTAGCTCGGCATCGAACTTGCCCTCCTCGATTTCCTTGATCCGCTTCTCCAGATGTTCAGACTTGGGAGATAGATAGCGGCCATACAAGCGCCGACACAATAAGGCTATATTGTATGGCACCAGTCCCTGTGGGCACCTAGCAGCACACAATCCACACATAATGCAGTCAAACGATTTGTTAGCTACCTCACGGATATCCCCTCTCAAAGCATCAGACATGAACCACATTACCTCAAGTTCTTGGGGACAGACTTTGGTACAGGTGTTACAACCAAAGCACTTTATGAGGTCAGGGTATATTTCCAGTACCTGCTCTCCAGTCGGCTCAAGCTTCTCCAAGTCGTAGCTGGGCTTGGCAGCTGGAAAGAAAGGTATCTGTGTCAAATACATGTCCTGCTCAACGGTGGTCTGGCAGGCAAGGCCATATCTTAGCTGAGGGTCGCTCTTAAAATTGTAGACCGTGCCACAAGCACCGCAGAAACCGGCACGGCACCCCACGCCACGGATTAACCTATAGCCACAATACTCCAGCGCTGTCATTATGGTGAGGCCCTCAGGAACTCGGTAATGTTTACCCATAATGTAGATATCCAACATCTTGGTTCTCTCGGCTACTTTGGTTTCCTCAGCCACTCTGTACCTCCATCAAGCTGTTTTGAGGATTGTCAGTGCCTTACTATCTCCGGAACTAAATTATGACTTCCTTGTGTCGTGCAGCGTGACATTGTGGGTTGACTGCCACTGGCAAACTAGCTATGTGACAGGGCATTACTTCAGCATGAACTGCTAGAGCGGTAGTCCGGCCGCCATACCCCATGGGACCAATCCCCAGGGAATTGATGCGCCTTAAGATCTCCTCTTCCAGCTCAGCCACCTCAGGGTCCGGATTAGGCTTACCAACCTGACGCAGGAGTGCCCTTTTAGCCAGAAGCATGGCCCTTTCGGCTGTTCCCCCTATCCCTACTCCCACAATGGTGGGTGGGCAGGGATTGCTGCCAGCTTTGTCAATTACCTGGACGACGAAGTCAACCACCCCTTCTCTGCCTCGAGCCGGTGCCAGCATGCCCAAGGCACTCATGTTCTCACTCCCACCACCTTTGGGAACAACGGTGATCTTTAGCTTATCGCCCGGGACTATATCGGTATAGATCACCGGCGGGGTGTTATCCTTAGTATTCACCCTCCCAGAGAAGGGCCTGACCACCATGGACTTTCTGAGGTAACCCTCTATGTAGCCTTTCCTTACGCCCTCTGCTATGGCAGAATTCAAGTCCCCCCCTACAAGGTGAACTTCCTGGCCAAGCTCTAGAAAAATGACTGCTACGCCGGTATCTTGACAGATAGCAACTTGTTCCCCGGCTGCTAGTTCAGCATTCCTTAATATCTGCCTTAATACTTCCTTCCCGGCGGGTGATTCCTCTTCTTCCAGGGCTTTCTTCAGTGCAACAATGACATCATCTCCTAAGGAATAATTGGACTGCATACAAAGCTGAGCTACTTTCTGTGTGACTTCATTGACCTCTATCTCCCTCATCACTCTCCTTAAGCTGTTTTTTTTCTGAAGCCTATCAGAGCCGCTGCTCCACTTTACTTAAAATATAGAGCAACTTTATCGCTCTTGTCAAACCTGGCTGAGTCAACCCATGTTACAACCTTTGAAGCACGACGGCGCTTCCGATGACAAAATTGTAAATCGCCCAGCGAGCTTGATGCCTCTCGTAGTCAAATATTGTTACGGGCCTTGATCAGAATGCGCTTGAAGATACAGAGTACAGGCAAAAGGGGCTCTACATGACTTGCAGACCAAAAGCCTCTAAGACGAATCAGGATATTCACTAAGAAGAGAAGAAATTAAGGGTCCATTCAAATGCCCACTTATGGGGGTGTTAAGGCTCAGAAGTTCATATTGGGGGCCTGTAGCCTGCTGCTAATTAGCTTTGGCATCTGGCTCTTCATTTCCGGCTAGAAGGCCTCTGAGCTCTTGCTTCAGTTTGGTTAGCCTCCCACTGAAGCGAGATTGAAGTTGGCTTACAATT
>CAZJSO010000004.1:14628-37334 GCA_964548795.1 uncultured Dehalococcoidia bacterium
CTCCTACAGCGGTACCTGAGATCCTCAGCCGGTGAAGTTCCTCCCTTAAGGATTTCCCAGCCAGGCTCTCGCCTTTCTGCAGCCCCTGTAGCTTGGCTTGCTCATACTCGGCCAGAAGCTCTCTAAGCTTCCCCAGGGCCTCGGCCAGGTCTTCACCCTGCCGCAAAGCCGCCAGTCCCTCTATGGCCCTGTGGGTCGCCCCCTCATCATCCAGCCCAATCTTGTCCAGCAGAACGGAGAACGCCGCCTTTAAGACTATTTGCCTTTCCTTGCCCTCATATTGTTCTATTTGACGTTTAAGGACGGCTTTATCGCCTTGCTTTAAATACTGGTAGGCTATCCCCTGTCCAATGGCGGAATACTCCTCCTCCTTAGCCTTCTGCCTCTCCTCTGGAGAAAGGGGGCCTAACTTCTCGGCCTTTTCCAAGGCCTTTTCCAGGGCGCTTTTCATTCCCTCGCTCATTCCCCTAAAATTTTAAGCCAGTTACCTACCGGATGTCCACCAATTTGCGCTTTTGTAAACTGGAATATCTGATGCTAAAATAGGAAGGTGGAAATGAAGGTTTCGCTGAAGTGGCTAAGTAGTTACGTCCCTATCAGGCTTTCACCTCGGGAATTGGCTGACAAGCTGACTATGGCTGGCCTAGAGGTGGACAGGATAGAGACCACCGGTGACCGCTGGGCAAATATCTTTGTTGGCCAGATTCTTCAAATAGAGAGACACCCTCAGGCAGATCGCCTCAAGCTCGCCTTGGTTGACTTGGGGCGGGAAAAGCTCAAGGTTGTCTGTGGGGCACCCAATATCGAAGTGGGTCAGAAAGTGCCTCTGGCGCGTGTGGGGGCAAGAGTGTTGGATGCCCAGACTGGCCAACTTGTCAAGCTTAGGGCAGCGAAGATCCGGGGCGTTCTCTCAGAGGGCATGCTTTGCTCAGAGAAAGAGCTGGGGGTCTCTGACAACCACGAGGGAATCATGATTCTGCCCCTCGATGCCCCGGTGGGGCGATTTCTCTCAGACTACCTGGGTGATGTAGTATTGGATATCAAAGTGACACCTAACCGCCCTGATTGCCTCTCCGTAATCGGGATCGCCCGTGAGATAGCCGCTTTGACAGGGGAGAGGCTGGGACTTCCTGAAGTAATCTATGAGGAAAGCGACCCCCCGGCGGACCAACTGGCCTCGGTGGAAATTCTTGAACCGGAGCTTTGCCCCCGATACTGCGCTAGCATAATCCGAGGAGTAAATGTCGGGCCTTCCCCACGTTGGATGCAGGAGCGTCTTCTCGCACTAGGCATGCGGCCCATCAATAACATCGTGGATGTTACGAACTACACCATGCTGGAATACGGTCAACCCTTGCATGCCTTTGATTATGGGAAACTAAAGGGAAAGAGGATAGTTGTCCGGCGAGCCCGGGAGGGAGAAAAGTTGATTTCCTTGGATGGGGAAGAGCGAGCGCTATCTCCAGATATGCTGATCATCGCTGATGAACAGGATCCCATAGCTCTGGCTGGGATCATAGGCGGTAGGGATACCGAGGTAACCGAGGAAACAAATGCGGTTCTTCTTGAATCGGCTAATTTTAATCCAGCCAGCATCCACTCCACTTCCTATAAGCTCGGCCTGTTGACCGAGGCCTCTATCCGATTTGATAAGGGCCTTAGCCATGAGCTTCCGCTTCCAGCCTTGCGCCGAGCTATTGGGCTGATTAAGGAATCAGCCGGCGGGAGAGTGGCCCGCGGAGTCATTGACCTCTATCCGGGAAGAGAGGCTAAAAAGCCCATTTTCTTATCCGGGCAGCGAGTAAGACAGGTACTGGGGATAGACTTGGAAATGAGCCGAATCTCGGATGTTCTTTCCTCACTGGGCTTTGTCTCTAAATCAACTGCGCCAGATGAACTCCGGGTCAGTGTTCCCTACTGGCGCAGTGATATAAATCTGGCCGATGACCTCGTCGAAGAAGTAGCACGAATTATCGGCTATGATGATATCCCTCTTTCCCTTCTGAGTGGTGAGCTTCCCCGGTTCCAGCCAAACCCTCTCCTTTCCCTCCGGGAAAGGGTACGAGATATCCTAGTAGGCTGTGGGATGCAAGAAGTCATCACTCATTCCCTGACTAGCCAAGAAGCGTTAGGCAAATCCGGAGCCGGAGGGAAAATTTCTCCAATCCAGGTAGCTAATCCTCTAAGCCAGGAGCAAAGCCATCTGCGCACTAGCCTAAGGGCCGGTCTTCTCCGTGCCTTTGCTACCAACGAGAGGCAGCGAGAAAAAGGACTAATGCTCTTCGAGGTAGGTAAGGTATATCTGCCTCGCGAGGGGGGTCTTCCAGAGGAGCGAGAAGTGCTGTGCGGAATAGTGGGAGGCCCAAGATTTGAGAAATCCTGGCTAGCCGAAGGAGGGGGGCTAGATTTCTTCGCTGCTAAGGGGATCTTGGAAGCTTTACTGAGCCGACTAGGGCTGGAGGCAGATTTTGAACCAGCAGAGGAGCCAGGTTTGCTTCCTACCCGTACAGCCAAAGTAACGATTGCCACCCAAAGGATAGGGGTACTGGGGGATGTCCATACGCAGGTCAGGGATAACTTCGATCTCATTTCCAACACAGTGAGTCTGTTTGAATTGGAATTAGATAAGTTGCTCCCCTGGACTGAGCAAGTTCCTCTCTTCCGCCCATTGCCTCGCTTTCCAGGCATTGCGCGTGACCTCGCTTTATTAACGGATCTTGATGTCCCCGCAAAACGAGTTAAGGAAGTTATTCAGAGGTTTCCACAGGTGAGTCGGGTCGAGATTTTCGATGTTTACCAAGGGGAACCGGTGCCACGGGGGAAGAAATCCCTCACCTTTTCCGTAATCTATCAGTCGCCCGAGCGTACCCTGACAGATGAAGAAGTGGACAAGCTACAACAGCATATCTTGGAGAAGCTGGAAAAGGAACTTGGGGTTATTCTACGTCACTGACAAGCCTGACATGACCTTCGATGCTGCCAGGGCCTCCATGAACTCGAGCGGCCAAGTTCACGAGGCAGGTGCTATCGTCCTTGCCGGAGGTCGAAGTTCTCGTTTGAGACAAAACAAATGCTGGCTTTCTCTAGCTGAGGAGAGAGTGCTGGAAAAAATCATTCGCATACTCAATCAGCTTGCTGGTGAGGTAATTCTGGTCCTTTCCCCGGGACAGACTAGCCCTATCTCTAATTATCGGTTCAGAATAAGGGAAGCTGTAGATGCATATCCGGATAGAGGTCCCCTCGTCGGTCTTTACTCGGGTCTGAGGCTATCGAAATATCCGCATAGCCTAGCGGTAGCCTGCGATATGCCCTTTCTTAACCCCCGACTTCTTCGCTACATGCTGACGCTTTGTAGCGACTTCGATGTGGTTATTCCGCGTGTCGAGGGTAAAGTGGAACCACTCCACGCTGTATATTCCAAAGATTGCCTTCCCATAATGCAGGAGATGCTGGCCCGAGGTGATTCTAAAATAAGCAACCTCCTGGACCAGGTAAAGGTGAGATATGTAGAGGGTAAGGAACTAGGTGCGCTAGACCCAGAGCATTTGAGTTTCTTTAACATTAACTCTCCGGAGGACCTGGCGCTGGCAGAGGATATTATTCAGCAGCGCAAGGGGGCAAAGTGCTGAGCGTTGAGGAGGCGAGAAGTAAAATTCTGGCTGGCGTTGAGCCACTGGGGGTGGAAAAGAAGCCCATCCTCGAAGCTATGGGGCAAGTTCTGGCGGAAGATATCTATTCCTCTAGCGATATACCCCCACTGGATAGTGCCGCCATGGATGGCTATGCACTGAGATCCCAGGACACCCAAGGGGCAAACCGGGAAAAGCCCAGGCTCCTACAGGTTATCGGCGAAGTGGCTGCGGGGGAGCTTCCCAGCATCGAGGTTAAACCAGGAACAGCAGTACGCATCATGACCGGAGCTCCCTTGCCATCTGGAGCGGATGCGATAGTGCAGTTCGAGGAGACTGATGAAGAGGAACGAGGAGAACTAATCCCCGATGAGATCAGAATCTTCTCCGAGGCCCGCGCGGGGAAAAATGTAAGGCCGGCAGGCGAAGATATTCCGCAGGGAAGCCTGGTATTGCCCCAAGGAACGGTTCTACGCCCGCCAGAGATAGGGGTACTAGCTTCACTAGGGAAGGTGAGAGCGAAGGTGATTCGGCGCCCAAAAGTGGCCCTTCTGGCTACCGGGAATGAGCTTGTTGAGGCTGGCCAGCCGCTCCCTCCGGGCAAAATTTACAATAGCAATACCTTCAGCCTCGCAGCGCAAGTACTCCGCTGTGGAGCGATTCCCAAGATCTTAGGCATTGCTCCAGATGACCCTCAGCTTATCTCTGACCGGATCTCCCGAGCTTTAGATTCGGATCTACTGATTACGTCAGCCGGGGTGTCGGTAGGAGAATACGATGTCGTTAAAAAAGTATTGGCCGAGCTAGGGGAGATAACCTTCTGGAGAGTGCGCATTAAACCAGGCAAGCCTCTTGCTTTTGGCAGGTTACGAAAAAACGGTGGCTGGATACCTCACCTTGGACTTCCCGGGTTTCCTGTGAGCTCCATGCTCTCCTTTGAACAATTTGCACGTCCTCTGATTTTCAGGCTGATGGGGAAGAAAGAGCCGAAGCAGGAGGTTATCCAAGCAATAAGCGAAAGCCGCCTAGAAAACAAGGATGGGCGACGGGTCTTTGCCCGGGTCAAGCTAAGAAGGCAGGGGAACAGGTACCTCGCCCGGCTTACAGGCCCCCAGGGTTCAGGAATTCTGACCTCACTGACTCAGGCGGATGGGCTTCTCATCGTACCTGAGGGAACCAGGATAATTCGTGAGGGAGATGAAGTCTCAGTTCAAATTCTAGATTGGGGGGAGTAGATGCCGCCAATTATCTGCATAGTAGGGACCTCAAATTCAGGCAAGACCACCTTAATAGAGAAGTTGGTGCCTGAGTTCCAGCGACGCGGTTACCGAGTAGCCAGCATAAAACATATGCCTCAAGGGTTTGAATTGGACATGCCAGGAAAGGATTCCTGGCGCCATGCAGAAGCTGGGAGCGAATGCGTAATCCTTAGCTCCCCACAAAAGCTGGCCATGATTAGGAAGGTTGACCACGAGCTTAACCTGGTCGAGCTGGAGCAGTTCCTCTTAGATTTTGACTTAGTTCTGGCTGAAGGGTTCAAGAAAGGAAGGAAAATCAAGGTAGAAGTTCACCGAAGGGGGATGGGTGAACTGACCCTGCCGCCAGAAGAGCTTTTAGCGGTAGTTACTGATGAGCCATTAGACCTGGACATTCCCCAGTTTTCCCCGGAGGATACCTCGGGGCTAGCTCAGTTTATAGAAACAAAAGTTATGGTGCCAGCCGAAGACGAGGTAAAGCTCTTCGTCGATGGAAAACCTGTGGCGCTTATCCCCTTCC
This sequence comes from uncultured Dehalococcoidia bacterium, assembly GCA_964548795.1. Taxonomy (GTDB): domain Bacteria; phylum Chloroflexota; class Dehalococcoidia; order SZUA-161; family SpSt-899; genus CAZYDA01. The sequence continues at coordinate 20,034 of CAZJSO010000004.1, forward strand.
CCAGGGATATTATACGCAAAGTTAACCTGGCTTTGGTCTCTACCCTAAAAGGGGTTAAGGAATTCCAGAGGATGAACCTCTGGGTCAAAAGAAGAAAGTGAGGTCAATCTTATTCACCGATTTAGACGGCACTTTGCTTGACCCTTATACTTATTCCTATCAAGGTTCTTTGGAGACGGTCAGGTTACTCCAAGAAAATAAGGTTCCTATCATATTTTGCTCGGCTAAAACTAGGACTGAGCAGCAGGTATATCGGGAAGCTCTAGGGATAACCGACCCCTTCATCGTGGAGGAGGGGGGAGCCATTCTTATTCCTCGAGGCTATTTCCCTTTCGATTTCGAATACCACCGGCGGATTCGCGGTTACGCTTTAATTGAGCTGGGCTTACCTTATGCACAAATTGTACCGATACTGAACAGGATCAAGGAAAATTCACCCTGTCGGATTGTGGGGTTCGGAGACCTCCAAGCAGAGGAAGTAGCCCGAGATAGTGGACTGAGCCTGAGGATGGCGAGACTGGCCAAGAAACGTGAGTATACTGAGACCCTTAAAATTGAAGGTCCGGAGGAGGAGGTAAGGAGATTTCTGCAGAGAGTTGAGGAAGAAGGACTTAGCTGGACCAAGGGGGAAAGATACTACAGGGTCAAAGGGAAAAGCAGCAAAGGAGAGGCAGCCGGTATATTGCTGGGTTTATTTCAGAAAGCTTTTGGTGAGATAAAAAGCATCGCCATAGGTAATAGCTTGAACGACAGGTCGTTGCTGGAGGTAGTAGATATACCCCTGCTACTACAAAAACCAAGCGGTGGGTGGGAAAAAATGGAGTTGCCAGGGTTGCACCTGATTCAGGGCCTTGGCCCAACTGGCTGGTCTGGGGCAATCAAGAGTCTATGGCCAAGGCTCAAACTGAATAGTCCGGCAGATGCGGCAGCATGAAATCCTTAAACCTTTTAAGGTCCACCTCGCAGAGAGGGGTATGGATGAAAGGCTTCGAAGGTTCATCACCTGGCTTTAAGCTGGTTTGACCTTGCAATTCTCTCAAGACCATTTCCTTTATAGGTGGCTCGCAGAGCGAGGAGTGGTAGATGGTGCTAAGCCCTTGGATTAGCATATGTTCTAAGTGCTCTTCCCCCTTTTGCTCATGCAGATGTGGGTTTCTGGTCTCCACCTGAAAGATGTCCACTCCTTCAGCTACCACCTCCTGATGAGGGGTTGGCATTGCCCCGCCGAATTGCTCAAATAAGAAGATCAGCTCTTGCGGTTCCACTGTGTAGCCCGATGCCAGTGGCAGTATTTCAGCCAACCTCATGGTCATAGCATGTTCACCAGAATTGGCCGTCTTAATGACATCCGTCTCAAAACTCGTCTTAGCTGAGAGCAGGAGGTTAAAGTACTTATTATCTATCTCGGAAATCCGGCCCCATTTCTTAAAGTAGATTTCGTCGGCTGATATCTTAGGCTTGTAGTTCCATAAGATCCTCACCATGATGTAAGGAGATTTGGAAAGGCTAAAACCGGCAGCGTAAGCACGTACATATTCGAATACCGCCCCTGGGAAATAGTTATCGGCATCTACAAAACCAACATACTCCTTTTCAGCCATCGCTGCGAGGAGCAATCCGATTATCATGCCTTCGCATTTGCCATCCCTTACCAAGCCATCTTCACCCAGCAGGTCAAGGTAACCAGCCCGTTGCAGTGCTTCAGCTAGAAGGACATCCTTCTGGTGGATGATCAAGGCCGGACGGTGAGCGAAATAACAGAACTGCTCCAAGGCATCCTTCTCCATTCTGAAACGATTGATTTCCTCCGTTCGGCTGTTGGAGACTACAATCAGTAGACAATCATGAGGAATCCCGCTGATAACTCCTTCAAATATCTTGAGCTTCTCATCCTTGACCGGAACGACAATGGCCATTCTCCCCTCAATGGCCTTGATCACCTCCTCATCTATTTTCTCCACTCCCCTAACTTCCTGGCAGACAAGGAATTCCTTCCCCCCGGAGTCCAATTCCACCACCTTCTGCACGTTGTGTAACCTGATTGCGCCAAAACGCTCAGTATATCTGGGTGTTTCTATCCTCATCCTCCCCCCACTATTTTGCTAACTCAGTCTAACATAGCAGCGCTGTAGAATACAAGTCTGGCCTAGGTTGCACCATGGTCAATAGGAGAGTGGAGAGGAAAGATACCGGAAGAAGGTCAGCCCTAGAGATAAGATCTTGGCATCCCTAGTACATGCTCACCGATATAGGCTAAAGCCATCTGTTGGGTAATTGGTGCAAGTCTGATCAGGTTTATTTCCCTCCACCACCGCTCGATGTCATTGTCTCGGGCATAACCCAACCCCCCGAAAACTTGCATTGACCAGTAAACGGCTTTAAAGCTGCTTTCCACTGCAACCACCTTAGCCATGTTAGCTATAGCCCCCACCTCACCGATGCCAGCTCCGCTATCGAATAGAGAGGAAGCTTTAAAGTTTAGGATCCTGGCTGCTTCCATCCCGGCGTAGGCTTCAGCCAGGTTAAATTGCAGTCCTTGATAGCTTCCGATTGGCTGGTCACCGAAGAGCTTCCTTTCCTTTGAATATTCGATTGCCTTGCTCATGGCTAGCCTGGCAATTCCAACTGCAGCGGTGGCGAAGCTCATGCGCTCAGTATTTAGAGTGTACAGCAGCGAATGCCAGCCCTCATCGAGGGGAGGCATCAAAGCGTTATCAGGGAGCCTTAAGTCATTGAGACCGACATCGCACGAATGGGAATAGTTTATTCCATGCTTGGATATAGGCGTCACCATGATGGCAGTGTTTGGCAGATCGGTGAGGAAGAGACTTATTCCGAACGTTTTCCTCGGTGCTTGCTCCTTTGGCGTTGTCCTGGCAATGATCATCATCCCTTTGGCACGATCGGCCCCGCTAATCCAGGTCTTGTTACCATTTATAACCCACCCATCGGCGACCTTTATCGCTCTGGTCTTAGTGTTAAGCGTATTGGTGCCAGCGTCCGGTTCGGTGAGAGCCATACAGAACTCGATCTCCCCCGAGGCTATCCCCGGCAGGTATTTAGCCTTCTGCTCTTCGGTGGCATGGCAGACGATGCTCATCGCGCCGAATATCTCGGTCAGAATAAGATACCAAGCCCCAGCCATACCGCAACCATTTGCTGCCAGCTCCTCCATAGCTATGAGAAGCTCGGTCATGCCTTTCCCTGACCCGCCATACTTTTCAGGGATTATTATGCCGGTGAAGCCAACTTGACTTATAGCTTTATAAAACTCTTCGCCGAACTCCTCCTTGAGGTCCTTTTCTCGCCAGTACTCAGGTGGGAAATCCTTGGCTATCTCTTTAGCTGAACTGGCAATCAGCCTTTGCTCTTCGGTGAGATTAAAATCCATAATTTACTAACCTCCATACATTACATAACATTTTCACCCGACTATTCCTGGAGTTTCCACCCCAGGACGTGATTGGCGATGACGATCTTCAAAATGTTGGAATGTCCTTCGCCAGCAATGTTGACCATGCAATCACGGAAGTAGCGAGCTGCGGGGAAATCACCGGAGTAGCTATAGGCACCATAGATTCGAGCCGTCTTTTCGGCGCATCTAAAGCCCACTTCACCACCGAAGTACTTGGCCAAATTGCACTTATGCCTGTTAGTACGGCCTTGATCCACTAGCCAGGCGGCTTGGTAAATGAGCAGGCGTGCTGCCTCTATATCCACGGCCATCTCCGCAATCATTTCCTTTACAAGCTGGAAAGTGCCGATCTTGACGCCGAATTGCGTCCGCTCATTGGCATATTTAAGGCTCGACTCAAGACATGACTGAGCTAGCCCCAAACCACGCACCCCAACAGAGATCCTTCCATAGGCTAGGGAACTCTCCGCCACCTTGAACCCTTCCCCCTCCTTCCCCAGAAGATTCTCCGCTGGAATTTTGCAATCGTCGAGGAATAGCTCTGCCGTCGGCGAGATGCGAACGCCAAGCTTATCCTTGATCTTCCTCCGCTCCAGCCCTTCCAAGTCACCAGTTATTATGAAGGCTGACAGCCCTTTGTGTCGCTGGGTGGGGTCCGTTTTGGCAAAGAGTATCCCCACATCAAAGACAGTGCCGTGAGTGATCCAGGTCTTGCTTCCGTTAACTATATAATGGTCATCCTTCCTTATAGCCGTGGTCTCTATTCCGGCCACGTCTGTGGCTGCATTCGGCTCTGTCACGGCAAAGCATCCCAGCATCTCACAGCTAATGATCTTGGGGAGATAGGCCCTCTTTTGCTCCTCAGTTCCCCAGTTTAAGATGGTCATGGGACAGGTGCCGGCCTGCATGTTGTGTGAATAAGCCACCCCCAAACACACTCGGGCCAGCTCCTCGGCCACAATCGCATTGGCCAACCATCCCTGCCCGGTTCCTCCATACTCCTCCGGAAAGGCGACGCTGAAGAAACCAAGCTGACCCATTCGCTTTATCAAGTCCAGGGGGAAGTATTCTTGTCTTTCCCACTCCTCACAATAAGGGGCAACCTCTCTTTCGGCGAAATCCCTGACCGTCCTCCGAATCTGTTGGTGTTCCTCACTCAATTCAAAATTCATAGAATCCTCCTGCTCGACATTTTTGTTCAGCTCACCGCTAACGCTGTAACAAACAGGAACCAAACTACCAACCGACACGTGGAGTAGTTTGCTTACTCAGGGGAACATGCTGAACACCCTTTAGAAGTATACCCCCTTGCCCGTGCCCCGATATTTCTTGGGCGGCAATCTTCTCTCCACTGGCCAGGTTCCCGCTTCCCTCGAGGGAAGGATCACCGTTGCCCGACCAGGCATGGTATCCTCTCCCCTCTGGTTAATCCCGTGGGTCTCGATATCCACACAATATTCCCCGTTCTCATCGACATACTTCCGGCTAACCTTGCCCCGAAACCATACTGCATCGGAGTGATATACAAACCGGCGATATTCGGCATAACATGATTTCAGCCAGCCATCGTCCCCCATCCAGTTGGTGAGCAGGTTGATCAACCAACCATGCCTCTGAACTCCTACGTCGTAGGCATAAAGAGCACCAGCGCCCTTGGCAGCTGAATGTAGGTAATGCACTCCATAGATTGGCTCCCACGACTTGTTCACTGGGTCACGGAACCCCCAGGCCGGGTGTCGCTTGTACAAACGGAGCTGAACTCCATGGGCAGCTATCTGGACAGGAGCAGCTCCAACGCAGTAGGCCACTATGTCCGTCATACCAAATGGACCCTTGACCACCGGCTGCAGCTCCTGGCCGACATTCACCTCTTCCCAATAGCGGGGATTGGAGCCACGTATCTCCTCGGCCAGGCAGTCCTCATCTACCCGGGCCAATTCCTCCTCGGTCCACGGATGGGGCAGTTTAATGTAGTCATATTTCCCTTTCCCTTCCGCCGATTTCCCCCTCGCCGTTTGCCTTTCATACCTTACCAGCATGCTGTAGCCCTTACATACCAGTTCGTTTCGCTGATTCCAGAACTCCACCCTCTGGTATTCGAAGGCTGTCCTGCCAGCGAACTTGCTTGGCTTTACGTCAAAGCCAACGAAATAGCACTTGGGGGTAATCTTGTCATTGATGTATATCGGCTTGTAGAACCTGAAGTCGGTCGCCGAATGATCGGCATGTATTCCCGGCAAGCCCTGTAGCACCCAGACTGGGAAGACGCTCATAACCCAGGCGGGCGAGGCCACCATCGCACCATATCTGGTTTGCCGACCATACTCTTCCTCTCTATATAGGGGGTTGGAATCGCCTATTCCATTGGAATAGTTTCTTATCGCCTCGTAGGAAACCGTGCGGTTAAAGACATTCCCGATGCGCAGACTGAGCCCTATCCTTTTTTCCCACTGGGTGAGCGCTTCATCGCTGAGAACAGACTCGGCTAATTGGGCCACTTCTTCTGCCATCTTTGCCTCCTTGGTGTCATCATTGCTCTAAAAGTTGCGCATGTCGGTGAGGAAATCCCCCTCCTCTTCGAGGTAGGCGGCCAGTACCTTGCCACAATGGGGACATCTACGCTCTATCACAGTCCCATAGTCATTCTTAAAACGCTTTACCTTAGCCTCAGCGGTTGCTATCTCCTCACCGCACCACCCACATCTTATTCTTTCCCTTGCCATCCCTCCTCCTCGAAACTTTCTAGGCCCAGTAAAGTCTCCTGGCCTCTTTCTCCAGCTCAGCCCGGAAATCCGGATGAGCAATAGCAATGAGCTCTTGAGCCCTTTGCCTGATGGTTTTCCCTCTCAGACTGGCAATTCCATATTCGGTAACTACATAGTCAGCACAGTTGCGCTGAATGGTCACTGGGGTGCCGGGGGGCAAAGTACCCATGATGCGTGAGGTTGTTCCACCTTTGGTTGTAGCAGTTGAGGGAAGTACAATGACGGAGCGCCCACCCTTTGAGAGCAATGCCCCAAAGACAAAGGGGATTTGGCCTCCTGCTGCAGCCAGAAACCGGTGCCCAATGCCTTCAGAGGCAATCTGTCCTGTGAGGTCAACTGCCAGCGTCTGATTAATGGCTACAAAGTTATCGTGAGCGGCGATAACCCTGATATCCTCCAGATATTTCACATCAACAAGCTGAAATACGGGATTGCCGTCGACCCATTGCATCTCCTCCCTCGTGCTTCCTCCAATGGAGGTAACTGTTACCCTTCCCGGATTGAGGTTCTTATACCGCCCAGTGATGATCCCTTCCCGCACCAGCGTTATGATGCCAGGGGGAGTAGCTTCAGAATGAAAACCAAGCTCATGTTTACCCTCGAGCATACCTGCTTGTACCAGATACTCATTGGTTCGGCCTACACCAATCTGAATGGTATCCTTATCCCTTATCAGGGAACCCACATACTCAGCAATTCGCTTTATGTATGGAGGAGGTGCCTTCTTAGGCCTGCCGGCTAATGAGCCCATGCCAGGAGCTCCCCCAGGTGAGACGTGCTCTACGAAGTAATCTATCTGAGAGATGTGGATGAAGTTATCGCCACCGGTCCGGATAAGATTTTTATTCACCTCAGCTATGACCAACTTCCCATGCTGCTTGGCCTGCTCGACCCTTCTTTTTTTATCCCACAGGGAGGCGCCAAAGCTGCAGTATCCCTGTTCGTTAGGTGGAGAGACCTCGACAAGAACCACATCAGGGGGCTGGTCTTCCTCACCGGTCATGGGGTCGGGGATCATAAAAGGAAGCTTGATATCGCATCTTTTCCCGGAAACTGCAGGGTCCGCCGTCGCTGTGGGCATCAGCACAGTCAGCTCAAAGGAGTCCTCCCAGCCAGGGTCATACCACCCGAAGTCGTAAGAAGGCGAAGGCACATAAACCTTTACCTCCTTTAATTCTTCCTTCCTGGCGGCCAGGGCAAGCCCAATGGCAAATGTTTCTCTTCCCATAGGGAATACCACTCTATCTCCTGGCTTAACAAACCTTGCGGCTTCGTCTGGCGAAATCAGTTTCCGTTGAAATTCCTCTTGCACGCCATTCATCCTGTTCTGCCCTCCCGGTATTGGTTTAGAATCAAAATTTCTCCCAGTGGAGCTCTACTTTTGGCTTTCTCGACTACATCCGGAAAACACCAAAGCGCGTCGGCTCAGCCGGTGCATTCAAGGAGGCAGATATGGCCAAGCCCAGTATTTTGCGAGTGTCAACGGGATCAATCACACCATCATCCCACAGATGAGCCGTGGAGTAATAGGGGGTGCTTTTTAACCTGTAAGCCTCGAGGGTAGGCTCAAGCATGGAATCTATTTCCTCTTTGGAGAAAGCCTCTCCGCGCCTTTTTAGCTCAGCGATCTTTATTTGACGCAGTACCAGGGCGGCCTGCTCACCACCCATGACCGAAATATAACCACTGGGAAACATGAAAAGAAGGTTCGGGTTATAGCCACGCCCACACATGGCGTAGTTCCCTGCTCCTACTGAAGCACCAACGATGATCGTAAACTTGGGGACGTTTGCTGTTGCGGTAGCAGTGATGAACTTTGCCCCATGCTTGGCCAGCCCTTCATTCTCCGTTTTCCTGCCGACCATGAAACCGGTAACGTTTTGTAGATAGACCAGGGGAATGCGCCTTTGAGCACAGAGCTCGATGAAATGGGCTGCCTTCATGGCGCTCTCAGAGAAGATCACCCCGTTATTGGCCACTATGCCTACCGGATACCCCATGATGTGAGCCCACCCGCAAACAATGGTCGTTCCATAGAGAGCTTTGAATTCGTGGAATCTACTGCCATCAACGATTCGGGCTATGACCTCGCGCATATCAAACGGACGACGAATATTCTTGGGGATGATCCCGTATATTTCCTCTGGGTCATATACTGGCTCCTCCGGCTCTTTGACCTCTAGGTAACATTCCTTAGACCGATTCAGATTAGCCACGATGTTTCTTACCCAACGGAGAGCATCGTCGTCATTCAAGGCATAGTAATCAGCAACGCCTGAAATCCTACAATGGACATCAGCACCACCGAGTGACTCGGGATCCACCTCTTCTCCGGTGGCAGCCTTAACCAGTGGAGGGCCACCTATAAAGATAGTCCCTTGCTTTCTCACTATTACGGTATCATCGGACATCGCCGGGACGTAGGCCCCACCCGCTGTACAGGATCCCATGACAGCACAAATCTGAGGGATCCCCTTGGCCGACATTTGAGCCTGATTGTAGAAGAAATTTCCAAAGTGCTTTGCATCGGGAAATACCTCATCCTGTAGGGGGAGGAAAGCTCCCCCGGAATCAACCAGATAGATTGTGGGAAGGTGATTCTTAAGGGCAATTTCCTGAGCTCGGACGTGCTTCTTAACCGTCATGGGAAGATACGAACCGCCCTTTACTGTGGCATCATTAGCTATGATCATGACCTCCTTGCCACAAACAGTTCCTATCCCCGTGACAATTCCGGCGGAAGGGGCCTCGTTGTCATACATATCCCAGGCTGCCAGGGGGCTTAACTCGAGGAAAAAGCTATCCGGGTCACATAAACGCCTTATCCTTTCCCTGACAAAGATTTTACCTCTGGCTTCATGTTTCTCCCTCATGTGCTTAGGTCCACCCTGTTTTACTCTCTCCAGCCTTGACCTCAGCTCTTCAATGAGGGAAAGGTAATGCTCCTTGTTCTCCTTGAACTCGTCGCTATCCACCTTTACCCGTGATTTGATAACGCCCATATCGCCCCCCTATCTTACTGTCCGACGTATATTAAATCGGAAAAACTTGTTAGCGTCAAGGCTTACTCAGTGGAACTCCATTTCCCTGGTCTTATAGGGATCTATTCGGCGGATAATCTCCAGTTGCTCCTGACTGGGTGGGACAGTTTCCGGCACTTCCGGAGGAGTCAGAAGCTCAAAGGAAGTGCTCTGCTTCACCTGCTCCACGGTTACACCAGGGTGCACTGACTCCAGCCTCATCCGTTTGGATTGCTCTTCAAAGCCGAACACCCCTAAGTTAGTAATTACTCGTCCCGGTCCCCCATATTTCAGGCCAGCCTTCTCCCTCGCATCACCCCCGGACAAATAGCCCTGCCCGGTAACAAAATCCACTTTCTCGACAAATACTCGTGATGAATGGCGGGTCACCCAAATAACCGTCTTTTTGGCCAGGCCACAAAGGAAGGAAGTAGCCGCTCCGCCTGGCAACCTCACCTTTGGCCGATGGTAACCCCCGATGACGCTGAGGTTAGTATTACCGTACTGGTCTATCTGAGCTGCGCCTAAAAAGATAATATCCAGTTTGCCTTTCTGAGCTAGGTCAAATACCTCTCCTAAGGAAATAAGTCCCACACAACCCTGATGGAGCTTGGGATCAGCTGAGGAATAAGGAAGCTCATCGGGATCGGAATCAATGCTATCGGACACATTGAGAAAGACCGCATTAGGAGCGTGGGTCTTCCTGGCTAAGATACAGGCCAGCATGGGAAGAGGAGAGAAAAGCCCCTGGAGTACTATCTCGCCATCCTTTATCTCCCGTGCCAGGCAAACGGCCATCAGCTCGGGGAGGGTAAATTTCCTCTCTTCAGCCACTTCGTCCTCCTTCGCTAATCTTCTCTAGGTATTTCTCATGGCTCTCTGGGCCAAGAACGTACTCTTCGAGATACTGGCGGAAGCTCTCTGGACTCCTTGCCTTCCGAGCATATTCCTGGATATGTTGCCGGTCACTCGCATAATATAAATAGCACGATGTGGGATGAGCTCCCCGGGGCAATTCAACTACTGCGTCAACCAGAAAATAGGGAATGGAGGTCTCCTCCGGATTTTCCTTGATTTGCTCCAGAGGGACGATCTCCTCTACGGAGACGATCACCCTTTTCGCGGCTTTAGCCATCAGGGCATCCTCGAAGAGAGAACCCTTAAGCTGAATGTTACCGTACTTGTCGGCCTTTTGAGCATGAACCAGAGCCACGTCTGGATTGATAGCCGGTAAGGCGATTAACCTTTCGCCGGTAAAAGGGCATTCTATCGGTTTGAAGTCCTGGTGTACCCGCATTAGCTCAGAACCCCATAATCCCTTGACGGGCAGGAAGGGGATTCCCATACTCCCGGCGCGCAGAGAGTTAATGACTGAGCCACAGGTCTGTTCGTCCATCTCCAACTGCCCAGCTTCCACCCACCGGCGGAAGTTTGGAGCCAAGCCCAGCTCCTCCAATCCAATGTAGGCTGCCGTAACCTTGCGCACCAGGCCTGCCCCGATGAGGACGTCAAAATCCATCCCTTTCTCTCGGCCTACAAGATGAAGATGGCCGATTCCCTGCCGAACGATCTCCCTTACCAGCGCCATAGGAGCTCGATTTCTCCCCACCCCGCCAATGGCGACGATGTCCCCCTCCTTTATCAGGCTAACTGCCTCTTTAAGATTGGTTAACCTTTCCTCCATCATTGACCTCCAGTCCGGCCAGCTCTTGAGCCAGATTTTTCCTTCCCTCGAAGTCGAACAGGCGGTAGAGGGTGAGCTTTTGAGCCTGAGCAGAGCCTGCCCCCTGCCAAGTGGCCACACCATGAAGACCAGCAACCCAGTTCTGAAGGAAGCGAGCAATTCTCATCCTCTTTTCCGCCGGGGCTTTTCCTTTAACATATTTCTCCAGATAATCCTTGATTTCTGGGTTTTTGAGATCTCTTTCAGAGGGCATGGTGACGACAAAACCGCCAGCAATATCCCCCGCCAGTGCCATAATGTCCCAGAAGCCATAGCAGGTATTGAGTTTAGCCACGTTGCTGTAGATGTCGTCCGGCAGATAGATCCCCGAGCCCTCAGGCTCCTCTCTACCCTTGAGGGCTGCGGCTATAGCACAGGCGTGGGAGGTCTCACTGATTCGGACCATCTCGGTGAGTTTATCCACGACATGAGCCGCTCTTTCAACTCCCAAATATTCAGCCATTAATCTGGTGGCACCAATGATCAGATCAGCAAAACCAACCTTGCAGGCACCGCCACAATTCATGCGGTGCATCTTGGCAAATCTAGCCACAGCCCGCTGAGTAAAGTCCACCTCCCCGCACATGAAAACCCTCTCCCAGGGGATGAAGACGTTATCCAAGATGATGAGCGAGGTCTCCCGCTGGCCATAAACCGGATTGCCCAGTTCGTGGATGTCCTGGGCCTGCATCCGCTCAGCGCTGTAAGCGTTATACTGGCAAATATAGCTTATTCCCTCAGCCCCGTTGGGCACGGCAAAGGCCACAGCATAGTCTTCCTCCCCCTTATGATAGGCCATGGTGGGCATGACCACGGTCCAATCTGAGACATAGGCCCCGCTCTGATGCTGTTTTGCCCCCCGGACAACTATCCCGTCAGAACGTCTCTCCACCACGTGCACATACATATCTGGGTCTTGGTCCAAAGGGCGTTTGCTTCGGTCACCTTTGGCATCAGTCACTCCGCCACTCACCGCCAGGTCATTCTTCTGCAGATAGCTTACAAATTCCTTTAACCGACGGTGGTACTCGGTCCTCCGTTCCTTGTCTATCTCCCAGGTGGTGCTGGCTAAACCGTTGAGGACATCGCAGCCAGGACAGCGGTAGTTGCAGGTACCCAGTTTCTGGCTGGTGAGCACAGCCATGGCTGCTCTCATCTCCAAGTCATGATTATTTTGACAGAGATTAAGACTCCGGTTTATCTTCTCCCCTATTAAAGGGGAGGTGGTGGTCATTATCTCCTCGTATTGAGGATCCAGAGCAAGCTCGTAGACTTTGGCATTGGCCTCCACGAGGGTCTTGGTCACTGGATGGTCTAAGATATCCTGCACCTTCTGCCCCCCGATATATACCTTGGGGCGAAGCTTACTTAGCCTTTCCTTGTAAGCTTGCGGAGTAATGAGCATTTCTCCCCTTCCAAAAGTCCACTTGTTGCAAACTCTGCCTGGCTTGCAGAGCACGCTTGCACCCATTATAACATTCCCAAAGCGGGATGTGGAATACCCAGCTCGTGGGCTCCGTGGAGGTTCTAAGGTCAGCTTCCAAACCTTTACTTTGCCCGCTGAACGATTTATAATATTTCCAAATCCGAGAGGTGATAATTCTTTGTGAGTAGCTCCTTTTTAGCCTTTAACATATATTAAACTACCTAGGAGGTTTTCCGGTGGAATGGAGAGTAACGATGAAGACCTTTTTGTGTGATATAGTGGAGGACTGGGCTACCGTTTTGGTCTATCGTGATGGCACGGTGAAATGTACCCACTTTATGAGACATGGCCCAGTAAAGTTAAAGAACAAGAAGAGCAAGGAGGAGGTAAAGCTCTGCAGAGGTCCGGAGAACTGTGACCTGTGTCTCGCCTATAAGGAGGATGTCTTCCGCCGGGAGAAGGAACCAAGCCATTCAGGGAGAGATGAAGGAGCCTGACTCGCAGGCAAAATCTTCCGGAGGTGGAATTTGGGAACAGAAGCAAAAGAAGAATTGAGGGAATATCGAAATGAGAAGCTGAGGCGCCTTGTTCGCCACGCTTATGAGAATGCGTCAGCGGTAAAGGGAAAATTTGACCGAGTGGGGATCAAGCCGGAAGATATCCAGACCACGGATGACCTAGTCAAAGTCCCCATAACTACCAAGGATGAGTTGGTTAAGCTGCAGAAGGAAAATCCTCCCTTCGGTGGCTTCCTGGCTGCTCCTATGAAGACCCTGGAAAAGGTCTTTCTTTCACCCGGTCCTCTTTTTGATGGCGGAAGTGTGAAGGAGCGGGTAAGGCGACTAATGGAAATGTTCGAGCTGGTGAAGCTGGGCCAGGGCGATCGTGTGATGGTCGCTTATTCTTACCATTTGATTCCCGCAGCACACTGGATGGATGAGGCCATCAGAGCAATGGGGGCCACGGCCATTCCCTCAGGGGTAGGCAATACCGACTCACAGGTTAAAATCATGCACGACCTTGGAGTTACCGGATATGTTGGTACGCCCAGCTTCCTCAATCTTATTCTAAAGCGAGCAGAGGAGAAGGGATATAACTTCCGCCACGATTTTAAACTTCGTTTCGCTGTGACCTCTGCGGAGATGTTGCCGCCTTCCCTCAGGAGAAGCTTTGAGGAAGACTACGGCATCCGGGTGATGGATATCATTGGCACAGCTGATGTGGGCTGGTTTGCCTATGAGTGTGAACAGAAAGCTGGCTACCATATTGTTAAGGATATCATAGTAGAAGTTGTTGACCCCGCCACAGGCAAGGCAGTTGGTCCAGGTGAATTAGGCGAGATAGTAGTTACCCCTTTCGACGAGTCCTATGCCCTGATTCGCTTCGGTACCGGTGACCTCTCTGCCTATACGGACGAGCCTTGCAAATGTGGCCGGGAGTCTTTCCGACTGCTCGGCATCAAGGGAAGGGTCGGCGAGGCGGTTAAAATAAGAGGCATGTTTGTTCATCCCAATCAGGTAAAGCAGTTCCTGGCTGATTTCCCCCAGGTGAAAAGGTACCAGCTCTTGGTCGATCAGGTGCAGTATCGTGACGTGACCACTCTCAGAGTAGAAACAGAGGCAGCCGTAGACGAAGAAAACCTCGCCCAGGCCATGATCAGTCAATTTCCCAAGGTGTGTACAGTTAAGTTAGACAAGGTAGAGTTTCTTCCCCCGGGGACTATTCCCCCCGAAGCTAAAATTGTGGCTGACCAGAGAAGATGGGAGTAAACCAGGTCTGGCTAGTATAACCCCAGAAAAGCAACCAGGTCATTTCTCGCCTGTGGCGATAGTAGCTTCCCGAACTGGGAGAGGTATTTCTGCAATAGGATTTTGCTCTCTTCCGATGTAGGGGGTGTCTTCTTCTCATAGAATTTGACTAGAACCCTGTGGCAGTTGGCACACACATCTATGGTGGCCTCAGAGATTGACTGGGGGTAGTTGGCCCAGGCGCTCAGGATGTGTTCCTCCATCACGTCAGGATTGGCGCAGCCACACAGGGCGCATTTTTTACCGGCGCTTCTCCGGTTTTGATCATAGCCCACCACCCGCTCATACTCTCGCACCACGCTTTCCTTGGCTGCTAGGAGTTCTTCTCGAATGGCCTGAAACAAGAACGAAGGCAAAAAGGACTTCAAAAAGGAGAAGTAATTATTCAGAACGGCTTCGCTGTCCTCCGAGATCAAGGCCCAGGTGCAGCGGTGAATGGCATGGTGGCAGTTAACACAGAGGTGCACCGTTATGGGGGGACCCCAGTAATTGTAATCGCCGGACAGCGCTACCAGGTGTTCCTCTAACACATCCGGGTTGACCTGGCCACACAAGGGACATTTGTTCTTCGTGGACATGGCGGGCTCTTTGCAGTTGACACGCTGGATATTCTCAGTATAATCGTTGCAGAAGAGCCGAGCAAGGTGCGGGATGGAATCGAGAGCTCAGCCGCTAAGAGATTTTTCCTACCCTTGAGTCATCAGGAGCACATGAAGTGAGCAAGCTCGAAGTCATAAAAGAAGTGCTAGCTGCAAACCCAGAGGTAACCTGGGAGGAAGAAGGAATCCAGCTAGCTTACCATCGACTTCGCTCAGGTTATTATTACTCCACTGGTCTGCGAGTCGCTCCCAGAAAACCAATCCTAAGGGTCGCACCTCTGCGCCAATTTTCAGCCGAGCTAGTCCGACAATTAATTCCCCTCGGCCCGACCAGCGTGAGCTGGTGCTACATCTTCCCTGGAAGAAGAGAAGCGGTCCGGCTGGCGGCTTTGTACTTCCAGGACATGCAAAATAACTTGGAGACGACGATAAAGGTCTCGATTTACCCCTGCCAGGTGATGGCACAAAATGTGGGCTACCGGGCCATAATAGAACTGGGAGGCTATGAATGCCCGGAGCCCTGCGAATTCGCCCCAAAGTGCATCTTCAGGGTCTCCAAGTGGAGAGCGCTCAAAAAGCTCCTGTAGGGCGGTTCATAGCCTCCCTTTCAGGCCTCGCCCCAGATCTCCTCTCCGGCACTACTTCGGGAATGTTCCAAAGAAGGTAGAGGTCACACTACCATACGGGCTGCTGAACGATAGTTCGACGTTTGCTCGGGTCTTGAACTTGAAGTCAGGTAGCCCCTCAAACCATTTCTTGATCATGTCATTGGGGCTTATCCCCAGCTCTTTCAGCATTGATCCATGCATTCCAGGGACAAGCAAGCTGAGCAGCAGGGTTCGGGTAGTGAAAAGAGCATCCAGCCTCACCTGATTGGTGTATTTGGCCGGTATCCACTGACTGTCATAGGCCGAGGCGGCACCAACCGCAAACCACTTGCCCGGTCCCCCTTCAAAATCTATGGCGGCTCGTGCTGCTCCGAGCTGAACGGGATAATCATTAGGGTTAGTGACATTGAAGACGAACCCCAGCTCGAAAAAGCCCACCCGCTTGGCGTCATAGCCTTTGGGGAAATCCTTGGCTAGGGACTCATAATGTCCAATTTCAACGTGATCGAGTTTAACCGTGGGAGCCACCGGAGGCGGTGGTGGTGCTGGCTTCGCTGGGGCTGCAGGTGTGGGTGTGGGCGAAGCAGCCCCCCCACCACAGCCCACCAAGCCAAGTGCCGCTACCAGCAACAAAGCTAACGGGATCAAAAGGTATCGCCGCATTTCCCCTCCTTCTTGAGTTTGAATCAGATCCGATTAATTTACTCTAGACCCTTATCAGGCCAACCAGCGCTTTTTCCGCTTGTAATGCTTTATGGCACGAAAGCTCTTACGAGCACCTGCCTCAGTCAACCCCAGATAATACTCCTTGATATCCGGGTTCTCCTTGAGCTTCTCTGAAGGGCCCTCCATCACTATCCGGCCCATCTCCATCACATAAGCATAAGGGGCAATGCTTAAGGCAAGCTTGACATTTTGTTCCACCAGCAGGATGGAAAGCTTTTGCTCCTTATGCAGAAGCTGGATGATGTCGAAGATCTCCTTAATCAACATCGGCGCCAGCCCCATGGATGGCTCATCGAGGAGGATGAGTTTAGGTCCGGCCATCAGGGCTCGCCCCACCACGGTCATCTGCTGCTCCCCGCCGCTGACAAAGCCCGCCACGGCGCGACGCAGATCACGGAGCCGGGGAAAGTAGTGGTAGACCATCTCCAAGCGCTTCCTAATATTACCCCCATCCTTGAGGCAATGAGCCCCAACTATCAGGTTCTGTTCCACCGTGAGGTGCTCGAAGACCCTCCTCCCCTCCATTACCTGGAAGATGCCTTTTTTGACCACCTCGTCGGCTGATCTCTCGGATCGTTTCCTGTGGAGTATCTCGCCCATAAATTCAATGGAACCATCGGTAACCTGCCCATCCTCGTGTTTGAGGAGGCCGGAGATGGCCTTTAAGGTGGTCGTCTTCCCCGCCCCATTAGCCCCCAGCAGGGCGATGATGCCTCCTTGAGGTAATTCCAGGGAGACCCCCTTAAGCACCAGAATGACCTCGTGATACATCACCTCGATGTTGTTCAGCCTTAAAATCGCCTCAGCTTCCGCCATAAAGCGCCCCCTTATGGGGGCCCGCCCTGCGGGCCCCCCGGGAAATCATTGCCTTACCAACCGAGCCACTTGGGCCACAGATCGGAGTATCGCGCTTTCATATCCATCACGCCACGGTTAACTATCTTGCCACCCTCAATCTGAGCTATAATTATCTTCCCACTTGGCCGATGGTCGGTGGCAGTGGTCACGTATTCCGGCAGGCCCAGATTCTTGGTGAAGCTGCTGAAATCGGCCTCCATATATTTCTTGAGTCCAGCTCGTGTCTTTGCCAGGGCCTCAGGCCTCAGATCGAGTTCCCCGGCCTTGTCCATAGCTTTTAGCGCCTGAACCACCAAGCCAACTTTAACCCATCCCTGAACGGTGCGTACCAGGCGAGCACTGAGAGGGGTGCC
>CAZJSO010000005.1:0-35143 GCA_964548795.1 uncultured Dehalococcoidia bacterium
GCTCGGACTTCGAGAGCTCATACTGCTCGGCGGTGAGATAGGCTGAAAAGGGGTCACCCAGAGCCTGGACCATGCCCCGGATGGCCCCCTGAATAAGCTTATGCTGATCCAGTCCCCTGGCATCCACATAGTCCTTCGAGACTATCTTCCAGGCCTCATTCACTAAATCTAATCCCTGGGGCGACTTTGGAGAAGGGTGGCCAATCCCGCAGGCAAGGCCTAACAGCGAAAGGATCAGAATGAGAGGGACTCCATATTTAACTAATCTAACCAATCTTGCCATCGGCTCCCTCCTTTAGTGAGTTTAGCAAATTCTAAATTTCGGACTGGGCATAAAGATATTAACACCCTTCGATCTAAGGAACAACTATAAGCCTTAGAGGCAAGCATCATTGGGGGTGGCTGAGGCCTTAAGTCCTGAACAACAGTGGATTTAGTTTTTAATTACTCTGGCCAACTACAAAATTTCTCAGAGTTCCAATCTTCTCTATTCTGACTTCAACTACATCGCCTGGATTCATACGGCCGATGCCTGAAGGAGTACCAGTGGCGATGACATCGCCTGGCAGCAGCGTCATTATGCCTGAGATGAAGCTCACCAACTTGGGCACCCCGAAGATAAGATCGCTAGTCCGGGCAGATTGCCGAAGCTCGCCATTGAGGTAGGTCTCCAGCTTTAGGTCATCCGGAGCCACTTCGGTCTCGATCCAAGGTCCTAAAGGCGCAAAGGTATCATAACCTTTGGCTCTGGTCCACTGGCCGTCTTCCCTTTGATTGTAGCGCTCCGAGACGTCATTAAAACAGGTGTAACCCATCACGTAGCCCTTTGCCCTATCCTCCGGCACATCCTTGGCTCTCCTGCCGATCACCACGCCCAGCTCGCCTTCGTAATCCACGCGCCTCGACGAGCGGGGCAGGATGATTGCACCCTCAGGGCCTATGACGGCGGTGGGCGGTTTGAGGAAAATGAGCGGTACGGAGGGTAAAGTAAGTTTGGTCTCCTCGGCATGACTGCGATAATTTAGCCCCAAGCAGACTATCTTTGAGGGAAGGCAGGGGGCAAGTAGTCTTACCCTCTTTAGCTCGTAGCTGTCTTCGTCAACGCTAAGGGAGCCACCAGGGCCTTTGAAATGAGCGAAGGGGCTGCCCCGTAAGCTACGTATGACCTCACCTTCCAATACCCCGTACTTAACCTTCCGCTGGACAGCAAAACGCACAATACGCAAAGCTATCTCCTCTCCATGAGTATTACAGAGGGTTGCAATAGAAGGAACGAATTCCCTTTTTTATCGTGGAGCGGGAGACGGGATTCGAACCCGCGACCACCTGCTTGGAAGGCAGGAACTCTACCGCTGAGTTACTCCCGCTCTATAATCTACAAGCTCTCGGCCGCTGGAGCTTGCAGTAGAATTATAATAAAAAGTCCGAAGGTTCTACAATCCCTCGGCGAAAACCTTCTCGGGATGCCATAGCCCTCTATCTGGCTGGAAATGGAGTACGGCGAGCAACTTCCCTTCGGCAGAATAGGCACGGCAGAATTTCCCCTCTACGCCAGCCAAGGCTAGGGATTGGCCAGCGATTATGGCCTTCTTATCCCCATCGCTAACTATAGCCGCGTCAAGGTGGGACAGCGCTACATCGAGCGGGTGCAGGTAAGTTTGCCCGTATCCCTGGCGGAAGGCCTCCTCGAGCTCCTCGGGTGAGACCGCCCCCTCCAGTCTGAAGGGGCCACTTTGAAGGCGAACCAGCTTCTTCAAGCAAGCCCCGCATCCTAGAACCTGGCCCAGGTCATGGGCCAGGGAGCGAATATATGTCCCCTTCCCACACTCCACTTCTATCGCCAGGAAGGGATTCTCCCATCTCAGGATCTCCAGGCGGAACACTTCGACCTTCCGGGGCTTTCGAGCCACCTCCATGCCGACCCGGGCAAGTTTATAAAGAGGCCTGCCGCGGCGTTTCACCGCACTGTACATTGGAGGAATTTGCTCAATCTCGCCACGAAAGCGAGTGAGGGCCCTCTCTACCTGTTCCAGACTCAGGGAGGAGGCATCTCCCACCTTTGTTATCTCCCCTGTAGCATCGTAGGTGGTGGTCACTATCCCTAGCTCTATATCAGCTTGATAGACCTTAGGGGCTGCACTAAGGAATTCTGCCACCCTGGTCCCCTGCCCCAGGCAAATGGGTAATACCCCGCTGGCCTCGGGGTCTAGCGTTCCGGCGTGCCCCACTCGCTTTTCCCCAGTAAGCCGACGTACCAGGGCTACCATCTGAAAGGACGTCCTACCTGGTGGTTTATTGAGGTTTATAATGCCATTGATCTTCAAGGCCGGCTACGAGGGTGGGTTATCCTGAGCCAGTCTCTCCATGAGCTGGAGCAAATGACTACCACGTTCAATGGAATCGTCTTTTTGAAACTGAAGTTCGGGGGTATAACGTAGAGAAAGTCGTTCACCCAGCCTTTGCCGAAGGAAGCCAGAGGCCGAGGCTAGTCCAGCGAAGGCCCTTTCCCTCTCCTCCTCATCTCCCAGGATGCTGATGAACACCTTAGCCTGTTTAAGGTCGGCGGAAATATCTACCTCGGTGATGCTAATTATGCCCTTCAAGCGGGGATCATTGACCTCACGAGTGAGCAAATCGCTAAGTTCTCGCTGTATCAAGTGGTTAATCTGTTTCAAGCGCCGGCTCATCTTTTCTCCTTTCGGTAGAACTCAATCAGGTCGCCAACTTGAAAATCGGAAAAGCCTTCGAGTCCAACCCCACATTCGGAGCCAGCCGGCATTTCAGCGACATTTTCCCTAAAGTGCCTCAGGCTGCTGACGACAGAATCATGGATTACTTCACCCTGACGAATAACCTTCGCTTGAGTCCCACGGGCTGCTTTACCATCGAGTACATATACCCCGGCTACCTTCCCCTGCCTCAGTTGAAACACAGCTCGAACTTCAGCATGTCCCTCAACCACCTCCACATAGCTAGGTTTGAGCAAGCCGGCCAAAGCTTTCTGAATATCATCGAGCAGTTCGTAGATCACTTGGTAGTGGCGGACCTCCACTCCCTCCTGCTCAGCCAATTTCTTGGCCCCTGGCTCGATGCGGGCGTTGAAGCCAATAATGATAGCCTGAGAGGCCAGGGCTAACATAACATCATTCTCAGTGATACTCCCAATGCCAGCGTGAATGACCCTCACCCTCACATTCCCCAGTTCAAGCTGCTCCAGGGAGCCTCTGATGGCCTCTACGCTCCCTTGGGTGTCAGCTTTGAGGACGATGGTAAGCCCTGTGGCCTCACCTACTCGGATCTGGGAGGAGAAATCGCTTAAAGTGGTGACCTTAGCCCGAAGCTCTTCTTGCCCCCTCAACTTCTCCCCCACCAGAGCTTTGGCCTCTTTCTCACTGGACACCACAGCGAAGGGGTCACCAGCCTGGGGAATACTGACCAAGCCCAGAATCTCTGCCGGGGTGGAGGGTCCAGCTTCCTCCAAGCGTTTCCCATTCTCGTCAAACATGGCTCTCACCTTCCCCCAGCAGGTATTCCCCACCACCACAACATCCCCCACTCGGAGGGTGCCATCTTGAACTATAACTGTGGCCAGAGGACCCCGGCTTGGGTCCAGCCTAGATTCGATCACCGCACCTTTGGCTACTGCCTCAGGGTCAGCTTTAAGCTCGGCCATCTCCGCAACCAAGAGGAGACTATCTAACAGGTCAGGAATACCCTGGCCTGTCTTAGCGGACACAGCTATGCAGACTATGTCACCACCCCACTCCTCAACTACCACCCCTTTTTCTGCCAATTGCCTTTTAGCCTTCTCAGGATCAGCATTGGCCTTATCAATCTTGTTAATGGCCACCACCAGGGGAACTCCGGCTGCTCGGGCATGATCTATGGCTTCGAGGGTCTGCGGCATGACGCCATCGTCAGCTGCTACCACTAGCACAGCTACATCGGTCACCTTAGCCCCCCGTGCCCGTAGGGCAGTGAAGGCCTCATGCCCTGGAGTATCGATGAAGGTGAGCTTGTGGCCTTGAAACTCTACTTGATAAGCACCGATATGTTGGGTAATAGCTCCAGGTTCAGCAGCAGTGAGATTACTCTGTCGAATGTAATCCAGCAAGCTCGTTTTGCCATGGTCAACATGGCCCAGGATCGTGATCACTGGCGGCCGAGGTTTTTGAGCAGCTATTTCCCCCTTAGGAATCGGGCGCTCCACAGTCTCCCTCTCCGGCAGCTTAAGCCGTGCTTCATAGCCGAAGCTTCTAGCTGCAGAAGCTGCGCTTTCGTAATCAATTACCTGGTTCAATCCAGCCATGACCCCCTGGCGCATGAGCTGCTTAATCAACCCAATGGGGCTAACGCCCAAGAGATCAGCCAATTGCCTCACCGTTAGGGCCCGAGGAAGAGCTACAGTCTTGGAGACTTTTTGATCTGCCACTTTCAATTCCTTTCTTCTTTTGGAGGAAGCTCTCCGCTGTATTCTAGAAGATATGCCCGAACTTCAGGGGGAATCTCGGTCTTCAAGGCCCAAGCCAGGCGATTTTTCCGGTCCCTTCTGAGAGCTGTTTCCCAGCATCTCTTTGAGCGGCATAGATAAACCCCGCGGCCGCTTTTCTTGCCCCCAAGGTCTATCTCAACATTACCCTCAACAGTTCGAACAATGCGAACTAACTCCCATTTGGGAAGCTTCCTGCCGCAGGCAACACAGGTACGCTCCGGGATATGCCTTTTACCTTGGGACATTCTTTTTTCGAGATTAACCAAGATAGGGCTTCAGCACCCTTTAAGGAGGCAGCAAAGCCGAGGTTTTTGAAGTAGCCTTGGGGGTTACTCGTATTCCTCTTCCTCAGGCAGAACCCTCCGCGGCTTACCCTTCTTCTTGGGTTTAGCTCCTTCCGCCTTTTTCTCCTTCTTTTTCTCCTTTTCCTTCTCCTTAGAAGGAGAAGGCCGGGTGATCTCTGGAAGAATATCTTCAGCAAAGCGGATGGCGGACTTGGCTGCTGGTACCTCTTCTTTCTCCGCTTCTTCCTCTGCCAGAGCTTCTGGCCCCAGAGGTACCTCCTCAGCTTCCCGGCGAAGTTCTTCCTCGGCCAAGCGGGCTGCTTCCTCCTCAGCCCGGCGAGCTGCCTGCTCCTGCTCAAACAGACTGACGCTCTTGATGTCAACCTTCCAGCCAGTGAGCTTGGCTGCCAGCCGGGCATTCTGTCCCTCACGCCCAATCGCTAGTGAAAGCTGGCTATCAGGCACAATAACCAGCGCCGCTCCCTCCTCTAAGTCGAGCTCCACGCGATTCACCCGAGCCGGGCTGAGGGCGTTAGATACGAAGATGCGGGGGTCATCATGCCAGCGGATGACATCTATCTTCTCACCCTGCAGCTCATTAACTATGTTCTGTATTCTGACGCCACGGAGCCCGATGCAGGAGCCCACCGGGTCAACTCCTTCTTGACGTTCGACCACTGCCACCTTGCTTCGAGAGCCTGGGTCACGGGCAATCCCTTTTATCTCCACCGTTCCATTGGCGACTTCAGGTATCTCCAGCTCGAAGAGGCAGCGTACTAGATTTGGGTGAGTCCGGGATAATATTAGCTGTGGGCCTTTACTGGTTTGATTTACCTCTAACAGGTAGAACCGGAGCCTTTGGCCCACTCGGTAGTGTTCTGTTCTAACCTGCTCGGCAGGGGGGAGTATTCCCTCTACCTTTCCCAGGTCGACCACTATCTGGCGAGCTTCTACTCGCTCCACCACCCCGCTCAGTATCTCCCCCTCCCGGCTGGCAAACTCACCGGAGATAAACTCTTGCTCCGCCTCTCGCAGTCTCTGTATGACTATCTGCTTGGCTGTCTGAGCTACAATTCGGCCAGCACCGGGCGGGTTAATCTCAAAGGAGATAACCTCCCCCAACTCGGCATCCTTTTTTATCTCGCGAGCCTCACCAAGTGAGACCTCTCGACAAGGGTCGGCCACCGACTCCACTACTGTCTTGCGAGCACAGAATTTTATCTCTCCACTTGCGGGGAAGATGCTCACCGTGAAATCGTGCTTCCCCAGGAAGCTGTCCTTGCGATAGGTAGACTGCAACGCTTGCTCTACCGCTTTGAAAACCACCTCCTTAGGCAAGTTGCGTTCGGCCGCCAGCTGTGTTACAGCGAGCAGAAAATCGCTCTTCATCTCGCTGCCTCCTTCATCCCCTAACTAAAAAAGTGGGCGCTCACCCACTTCCATTCTTAAGGAATATTAACATGTTCTTGGCCAAAATGCAAGTGACTTTATGTCAAGAAATTCCCTAAAGCTGTACTAGTTTTTCCAAGGCGGGAAAGAGCCTGGTTACCCCTGCTCTTCGTCTCCTGAAGGCCACCTCATCGGCTGGGAGAAACTCCAGAGCGCCATAAACACAATGTTTAACGCACTCCGGATCTCCCTGGCAAAGGTCGCACTTTACGATAAGGCCGCTCTCGGGTTCTATCACCGGGCCTCCAAAGGGACAGATGACTATACACATCCGACAGCCAATGCAAAGGTCCTGGTTGAGCACAACAGCGCCGGTTTCCTCATCACGTGATATGGCTCCCATGGGGCAGACATCAAGGCAAAGGGGGTTGGTGCAATGTTGACAAATCAGGGGCACATTCATTCCCAATTCCGGAACCCATACCGTGCCTATTCTCGCCTGTCCCAGACTGAATGACTCCTCCTTGGCAAAGGAGCAAGCTAAGGCACAATTACGACACCCAACGCATTTTTCAGGATTCACTAGGATTATTTCCCTCATCTCGACACCCCCTTTTGCCACTTGTTCAGAATTCATAGCTCCCGATAATGACGATCGTGATAGAGTCTTTTATAAAAGCTGGTTTACAGCCTTCTGCTCGCCTGTTCCAGGTCGGGCAACAGCTCCTCTAAGCCTAGCTCGAGAAGCTTCCTAGCAGTGGGAATGCCCTTTTTAACGTCCCAACCTCTCTCGTCATAGTAATCATCGAGCCAGCGATCAACGTCCTCTCTGCCAAGCACTTTGGTGCGATAGTAATCCATGGTGAAGATTTCCTCTCCTTGGGGCGTTCGCATGGGCTCAAACCACTTTTCCGGCGGCTCATCATCTTTCCGGGAGAATCCCTCCCTAACATTGATAAGTTTGAATAAATTCCACACCCTCTCGGCGCATTTCATAAGCTCCCGAGGGCCGAGTTCCACGCCGGTGGCAGCCGAGTAAAGTTCAGAGCATATGTTTATGTGATAAAAACGGTTATTCACGTGACGGTTACAAATGCCCAGGCAATTGAAGATAGCTAGCCAATCCTCGGAGGAGCGGGTGAGTCTTCCCACATTGACCTTAAGTGGCGAACTGAAGGTTCTCTTCACTTGCTCCGGGGACATCCCCATGCGCTCCCCGTGGCGCTTGACCTGCTCAACGGGCTGGTTAAGCACATAAAGGCCAGTGCCGCCAGACTCAGCATTGGGCCCTCGTGGGTAGACCAACTGGGCAAACTCGTTGGTTCCCAGCCCGGAGACCCGAGGGTCCCAGATACCATCCCTCCCTTTAATGATAGGGGCCCGTTTTCCTGCATCCTGGCCAATCTGTTCCAGCACTCTCGGCCAGCCATTGGCCATCACCTCGCCAAAGCCCTCTCTGAAGGCTACTTTCTCAGCCCAGGTTACAGCGGTGTCAATGCCACGGCTTAATGGCAACCCCCCCACATCCTCACCGGTAATAATTCCCTCCTCGTGGAGAGTAAGCACAAAATCGAGGAGCTCAGAGAAGCTGAGCTGATCCAGTCCATACCGATCCATGAGATCGGCCAATTTGACTGCCTCGCCAATATTTTTCAAGCCGGTACGCCAGGCCATTATGGCCGCATTAAGGTATGAAGCAGTGGACCACTTTAAGCCCTTGTATTTCCCTCGCTTCACCTCGAGAATCTCCTTGTCCGCTATAAAGCAGGAAGGGCAGGCGATAGCTTTTTTGCCTAGGGTCTTGTAAGCCTCAAAACCAACCGATTTCTCAAATTTCTCCAAATCCGGCACTTCAGAGCGGTTCTTGATGTACCCGAATTGAACTCTATAATTCGGCCAGTTCAGCATGATGCCATACCTAACTACCTCCTCACGGTAGGGATATCTTCTGTCTCTTTCAAAGAGGCTCTCAACCGCTTTCTTGAACCGCTCTGCATGGGCAATCCTCACCACCCCTGTTCCCCTGGCCACCAAGGCCTTAAGATTCTTGCTGCCCATTATTCCTGCCAGGCCACCGCGGCCCAGTGAGGAAGCATTATCGACCAGGGCCAGGCTAATCCTCACCTGATTTTCCCCGGCCTGGCCAATAGCGATTACGCCGCAGTCCCCATGTTCCTTCCACAGGGCCTCGGTAGTCTCCACTAGATCCTTCCCCCAGAGATGGCTAGCATCACGGATTTCAACTGCGCCGCTGGCAATCCTCAGGTAAACTGGGCTACTGGCCCGGCCAATGATGATGATCTGGTCGTAACCAGCCAGCTTAAGCATGAATCCAAAACGCATAGCACCGCCACCACAGCCAATAGCACCCGTTTGGGGATATTTAGCTGTGGCCAGGACTCGCGGAGTTCCCGGAGCGCCAGTGCCCACCAAGGGGCCAGAGCCTATTATAAGCGGGCTCTCCGGTGAGAAAGGGTCGATGCCTGGTTTTAACAGCTCATAAAGCCGCTTGAGTTGCAAACCCATGCCGCCCAAGAACTTGGTCGCCTCTTCTAGATCAAGGGCCTTCTCCCAGACCCTCCGAGTGGTCAGATCCACATAGAGCTCCTTGCCAGCATAACCATAGTAAATCAATTTACACCTCCGCAAAGGCGAAAGCCTATAATAGCTTTTCTTAGTTTGTTAGCCTTATTATAATTGAAAGAAACTACCATAGTAAGTGGCTGTAGTATAGAGGATGCCAGCAGCCGGAAAGGAGGTTTCCATGAAAGAGTACGGGCACTTTCTCAGCGAAGAGGACAAGCTGATGGTGAATACAATTCGCGACTTTGTGAACAAAGAGTTAATGCCTGTCCGCCAGCAACTGGACGAAGATGAAGACCGTGATCTGGTACATCATATCTTGGATGGATTGGCCAAGCTTGGGCTACACAAGAGAGGCTTGCCCGAGTCGGTGGGTGGTTTACGAACTACGGCAGTCTCATTGGAGGTAGGGTACGAGGAAGTGGCTCGTGGGGATAGTGGGATAGCCATGACTTTGAGCATACCAGCCTGGGTCTTCGGCCCGGCAATGCGAGCGCACAATGAGAGGGTGATCAATGATCTCTGCCCCCCGTTCTGCAGGGAGGACGAATTCCATGAGGCCTGCCAGGCGATGACCGAGCCAGAGGGTGGCTGCAACATAGAGGATGCCAGCAGCAGAGGGAAGACAATCCAAACTACTGCCCGACTTGACGGAGAGGAATGGGTGATAAACGGGGCCAAGCGCTTCCCCAGCGGCGCCAGCGTAGCCGATGTCTATTTGGTCACCTGCACCACCAATCCGGAGCTGGGCGAGGAGGGGATCGCTCTTATCTACGTGCCTGCAGGCACCCCCGGGCTTTCCTTTGGCCGACCAGAGAACAAGATGGGGATGAGATATACCGATGTAAATACTGACATTTACCTCGACAATGTAAGGGTACCCCAAGAATATCGGGCCGGATGGCCAGGGAAGGATTTCGAGAGCTTCCGCAATTTCCTCTCCTGGGGGCGGTTGAGCAGCGCTGCCTTTGCGGTAGGAAATGCCCAGGCCGCACTAGAGATCGTCCTAGACTTCACGGCAAACAGGTTTTACGGGGGAAAACCAGTTAGGGAACATAGCCTCCAGGCAGCCATGATAGCCGACATGGCCATTGGCGTCGAGAGTGCCCGATTCTACTACCTCACTGTGGCTAGGATGTTTGACAACCGAAAAGTGTTCGGCCCGCCCCATAGTGAATTTCAGCTATCAAAGGCTACTGGTGCTAAGATTCATGCCTGTGATGTAGCAGTAGAGGTATGTAACAAGGGAATGCAGCTCATGGGCTCCTATGGTTACATGAAGGAATATAATCTGGAAAAATACCTACGGGACTGCAAAATAATCCAACTATGGGAGGGTGGAGCTGAATTAGGCCGCATAGATGTAGCCCGTGGCTATTACCCCATAAGAGCCTATACTTAGTGCCCTTTGGGCCAAAGTGCTTGGGCTACATCCTCCAGCCCGAGTTCCTGCAGCTTATTCTCGCTCGGTTTGCCAGTTTCCGGGTCCCAATCCCGGGCCAGGAGGTAATCCCGGAGCAGCGTCCCTAACTCTACCTGTCTTCCGGCGAGAGGCCCGGACCCCAGTGGTGGCTGTCCTGTAACCCTACCCGGCACCTTGAAATTCCTCAAGCTTATCCCCTCACGAATGTTGAAGGCCTGCCTCAGATTGGCCACCCGCTCGCCGATCTTTAGAAGCTCATCCAGGCCGAACTCCCAGCCGGTGACCAGGCTTAGAAACTCCGGGAGAGCACCGAAGTCTAGGAACGTATAGCCAAAGAGGCACATGCCAGCACAGTTTACCACATGCACCAGGTCACTTCCCATCTTATGAGCTTGGCCACGGCCGGCAAATGACTTACGGTCATAGGGGGGAAACTTAAGGCCACCGGCGGGCCGGTAGCCATAACTGCCCTGAGTATGGCGGGCAGGTGTAGTATCAAGATAAGTGGCAGCGTATGAAGTGTAGCGTTTAGGATCGTGCATCGGCACCTCCTGCCCCTGAATGTGAATGGCAAGTTCCTCCGCCCCCTGTCCTATTCTTTCTGCCGCAGCTTTGACCCCATCAGCCAGGATCTCCCCCAGCCCTTCTCTCCTGGCTATTTTCTCCACTGTAGCCACTATGGCCTCATGGTTGCCCCACCGAAGCTCAAGCCCCCCGGTGTCCTCCTTGGTGAGTAGCCCCTTTTCATAGCACTCAATGGCGAAGGCGATGGTAGCGCCAGTCGAGATCGTATCCAGACCATAGCGGTTGCAAATATCATTGGCCATGATGATTGATTCTAGGTTATCATTCAAGCACAGGCTGCCAAAGGCCACCAAAGTCTCATATTCCGGTTTGTGCACTCCTTCAGGGTACCTGTAAATTCCGCTGCCAACTTTCATGACTCCACCACAGGCAACCGGGCACCTCCAGCAACCTAGCTTCTTCTGCTGAAGGCCTACCGTTGCTTCGCCGCCGATGGAAGAGAAGTTAGGGAAGTCAGTCACCGAGCCGCTCCAGTTCTTCACCGGGGCATCCCCACTTTGAATTGCCTGAGCAGTAAACCCACAGGTACCAAATTCCTTATAGATTTCTGCTAGGCTACTTAACTGGCGAAGATGCTTCCTCCTGGCCCTTTCTAACCCGTCTTTGTCCGCCAGAGGAACCCTTTTCTGCCCCCTGGCAACTACAGCCTTGAGTCGCTTGGAACCCATCAATGCCCCCAGGCCAGATCGGCCGGCAGCCCGACCCTGGCCATTAATGATGCCAGAGATGAGGGACAGTTTCTCACCCGAGGGGCCGATACAGGCCACTCTCGCATCTTTGCCAACCTCTGACCGGATGAGAGCCTGTACCTCCATGGTGTCTTTGCCCCACAGATGGCCGGCTTCCCTGAGTTCAGCTCTTCCGTCGCTTAGAAGAAGGTAAACAGGCTCAGGACTTACCCCGCTCAGGAATACAGCATCATAGCCGGAAAACTTGAGCCAGGGTCCAAAATCCCCACCTGAATTAGCATCGCCCCAGGTTCCGGTGAGAGGAGATTTACCCACTACGGCAAATCTGGAGCCGAAGAGAGCCGGCGTGCCAGTCAGGGGGCCGGTTACAAAGCCCAAGTTCGCCTCCGGGGCTAAAGGATGCAGGCCAGGTTTTTGGCGTTCGAAAATCACCCTGGCACCTAATCCATAGCCCCCCAGAAAATCATGAAGCTGTCCCTCCTCCGGGACTTCGTCACGTACCGTTCCCCAAGAAAGATCTATGAATAGGATGTGGCCCATGTAGCCTTCAGTCATTTGACCCTCTATAGTATTGAACTAAGCGTGCCAGTGCCCTGGCAGCTCTCTCCGGAGTAGGGAAGACTGCAATTCTGCCCGTAGATTGCAGACAGGCAGAGGCCTCATGGGCGTAAGGGCCATAAATGCAGCAGACGAGCGGCTTATCAGGCTGTGCTTCCGCCATCTCCAACAAGAGCTGGCATACGTCATGGGTGAACTTGGGGAAAAGGGCCCCGCCAATGAAAAGGACAGCATTAATCTGTGGATCAGCCAGAAGGGTGCCTAAAGCTTGCCTTAATGGATTTAAGACGGGCTGGGAGAGCATCATTGGTGGCCAAATATCCACTGGATTGGTAACGCTCATCCAAGAGGGGAACAAATTTGCCAACCGGCTTTTAGTGACTGAAGAAAGCTGGGCTATTTCTAAGCTAAACCTGTTCAGGGCATCCAAACTAGCTATGCCCAACCCCCCAGTATAGGTGATAAGGCCTGCTTTTCCTGGCAAAGGTGGCGGAGAGACGGAAAAGACCCGCACCAGGTCGAGAAGCTCCTCGACGTCCTCTACCCGGATTGCACCTGTTTGCTTTAGAGCTGCTTCCCAGACCTGATCTTGACCGGTAATAGCGCCAGTATGAGATCGAGCTGCCTCCGCCGCCGGCTCACTTTTCCCCGTCTTTAACACCAGTAGCGGTTTTCTCCGAGATGTCTGGCTAGCTGCCTGAAGAAATCTCCTCCCATCGCTCACTCCTTCAAGATGCAGGGCCACGACCTTTACCTCCGAGTCATTCGCAAAGTATTCTAGGGCCTCAGCGGAATCAACATCACAGGCATTCCCCAAATCGAAGCCCTTCCCTATCAAGTTCAATTCGGAGAACCCCATAAAGAAAACGCCACTCTGGCAGACGACCCCAATGGGTACCTTCTCCATCTTCAGCCTGGCAAAA
Organism: uncultured Dehalococcoidia bacterium; assembly: GCA_964548795.1. Classification (GTDB taxonomy): domain Bacteria; phylum Chloroflexota; class Dehalococcoidia; order SZUA-161; family SpSt-899; genus CAZYDA01. The sequence goes on from CAZJSO010000005.1 coordinate 12,927, forward strand.
GCGGTGCTGAAATTAGCGAAAGCATTAGCTGTACCAAAGGTGTTAGGACCTATTATCCTAGTCTGGCCAGCCTGGGCCAGGTCGACAATCTCCCTTTGCAGTTGCTTACCTCGCTCATCGTTGGCATCAGCAAATCCTTGACCGACCACTATTATCGAGTGAATGCCCTTGCTAGTGCATTCGCGGATGAGCTGGGGGACTAACTCTCTCGGCGTTGAAATCACTGCCAGAGCAACCTCTTCCGGTATCTCAGTAACGTGAGGATAGGCCTTTAACCCCAGTATTTCGGTGGCATTAGGATTCACCGGATAAATCTTCCCCGAATAGCCATAGCTCAGCAGATGCCCTAGCATGTTGAAGGCTTCCTCCCCCACCTCCCGGCTTACCCCGATAAGAGCCAAGGATTTGGGCTCCATAAAAGGAGCCAGCAAGCTAGGTGAGCCATGGCTGAAGTTCATGATCTAGTAAACACGTCAAGAGTGAAGAACAAAGTAAAGCTCAGGCAAACTCCCGCACTAAGACGCATGTTAATATCTTTTGGGCAGGGAGTCAAGGTCTGCTAAGCGAGGTTAGGCGCTCTAAATCAGTTTCTCAAGCAGAAGACTTGACTTTTAGCTTAAAAAGTGTGTAAGCTAATACAAACGGAACCAAAGGAGGGCAGATGCAGGCCTATTGCTTCAAATGTCGAGCCATGAGAGAGATAAAGAACCCGCAGAAGGTAACCCTAAAAAATGGAAAGCCAGCCACTAAAGGCGTGTGTGCTGTTTGCGGCACCACGGTATACCGTATCGGCAAGTCCTAAAAATCGAGGGTTTCCCCTAAAAGGTCAGCCTTTCCTAGCTTCTGGAGCAGGGTACCAAGGGTTGGCAGGTGGCCAATTTAATCTCGGTGAGCTTAGGCTCCTAGGGCAGAGGCTTTAGATAGGAAGTTCGAGCGGAGCCTGGTGGACTGAGAGGTGGCGTGTGGAGAAGGTGCTCTGTCTCGCAGCTGCAGTGATTTGATTCTGAATCACTGCCAATTAAACTTCCTTTTCCTTTGTCCGCCTTGTCTGCTTTGTAGGTGTGACCCTAGAGGCCCTGCTCAGGGGTCAAAGGGTGTTTGTGAGGCGAGTGTGAGCCGATGACCAGATGTCCTTAATCGTAAGAGCATAGATAAAGTCTGCTGGCCTAAGGAAAGGAGGTAAGCTTATGAGCAAGATTAAGGTAGCCATAATTGGCGTAGGTAACTGCGCCTCTTCATTGATTCAAGGAGTGTACTATTACTCCAATGCTGACGAGAGCGATTTCATCCCGGGCCTTATGCACGTCAATCTGGGCGGTTATCATGTAAGGGACATTGAGTTTGTCGCTGCCTTTGATATTGATCAAAATAAGGTGGGCAAGGACCTTTCGGAGGCCATTTTCGCGCCGCCGAATAATACCTTTAAATTCTGTGAGGTGCCATCCACCGGGGTAGAAGTGAAGCGGGGTATGACCCATGACGGGTTGGGAAAGTACCTCTCCCAAGTCATTACTAGAGCCCCCGGATCAACCGTCAACATTGCTGAAATTTTGAAAGAGACCGAAGCCGATGTAGTAGTTAACTATCTTCCGGTTGGCAGTGAAGAGGCGACCAAGTGGTATGTAGAGCAGATCCTCAACGCTGGTTGTGGTCTGGTCAATTGCATCCCGGTGTTCATCGCCCGGGAGAAATACTGGCAGGGAAGGTTTGTTGAGCGAGGACTTCCCATTATTGGCGATGATATCAAGTCGCAAGTAGGAGCAACTATTACCCATCGGGTACTGACTCGGCTTTTCCGTGAGCGAGGCGTCAGGTTGGAAAGGAGCTATCAGCTCAACTTTGGCGGTAACACCGACTTCTATAACATGTTGGAGCGCGAAAGGCTACAGTCGAAGAAGATATCGAAGACCAGGGCGGTAACTTCTCAGCTGGATTATGATATCGGGGCAGAGAACATTCACATTGGGCCCAGTGATTACGTGCCCTGGCTTAAAGACCAAAAAATTTGTTACATTCGGATGGAAGGGCGGACTTTCGGTGATGTTCCTTTGAACCTTGAGCTAAAGCTTGAGGTATGGGATAGCCCTAACTCAGCTGGAGTTGTAATAGACGCTATAAGGTGCTGTAAATTGGCCCTCGATCGGGGACTAAGTGGCGCACTTGTTGGCCCTTCAGCCTACTTCATGAAGTCGCCGCCAGTTCAGTTTACCGACCAAGAGGCCCGGGTTATGACCGAAGAATTCATCGCCGGGAAAGAGCTGTCTAGCTCGCCAGTGGCCAAGGCAGAATAGGCAGCTAACTCCGGAGGTTCCCATGAAGATTCTGCTGGTTTCCCCCTATGATTACAGTTACCCCAGCGGAGTCAATCATCACATCCTGAGGTTGGAGGAGAATTTTACCCAAATGGGCCACGAGGTCAAGCTCGTTTTCCCTGCCTCTGGTCACCAAGCGCCTCCCAGGAGAAACATAACCTTCATTGGTCGACCTATCCCCATCCATGCTAGTGGCTCGATAGTTCGGTCACCTGTATCACCCAAACTTTTCTTCTCTCAAAAGATTGATAGATTCCTGGAGCGGGAAAGGTTCGATATAGTTCATCTTCACGAGCCCCTTTTCCCCCCGCTGACCACTGGCTTTTTGAATAAGTCCCGGGCAGTCAATATAGGCACTTTCCATGCCACACGATCGCGAAGCTGGGGATACTGGCTCTGGAGACCTTTGCTTAAAACCTGGTTTAGCAAGCTGGATGGGAAAATAGCAGTTTCCATAGCAGCTAGAGATTTCATCAGCCACTACTTCCCCGGAAACTACACCATCATCCCCAACGGGGTGGATGCTTCTTTCTTCTCCGACATACCTCCCGTCGAGAAGTTCCGGGATGGGAAAGTGAACATCCTCTTCGTAGGACGTCTGGAGAAGCGCAAGGGTTTTCGTTATCTCCTAGAGGCTTATAGGTGGGTCAAGCAAGAGAACCCCCAAATTCGTCTCCTCGTGGTTGGGCCCACTGGCCTCACCCGCTGGAGGTACGAGCTCTGGATAAGAAGATGCGGCCTGGAAGACGTCATTTTTGTCGGTTACGCACCCTTCGAGGAGCTACTCCGCTATTACCACACTGCCGATATATTCTGTTCTCCAGCTACAGGGAATGAAAGCTTTGGCATGGTTCTATTGGAAGCTATGGCAGCCTCCAAGCCAGTGATTGCCTCCAACATCTCTGGCTACGCCGGCCTGGTGCAGAATGGAGTCGAAGGATTGCTGGTCAGGCCCAAGGATGTGAAAACGCTTGCCGGGGCACTGGATCTGCTCGTCAAGGACCCAAGCCTGAGGGAGAGACTAGGAGCAGCTGGAAGACTGAAAGCTGAGCAATATCGCTGGGAGCATATCGCCGAAAAAGTTCTCGCTTTTTATGAAGATGCGCTGCAGGCCAAGAGGCCTCTGAAGGTTGCACCACCACCCAGAAGAAGCCAGGGGCTATCCGCTGCTAAGGACTTTTTCAAAAGCGTGATATTAAGCTTGCTCGGCATCTGGATTGGCCTGCTGCTTCTTAGCTTCTATGGGTTATCCTCTCCCGCCAGTGCAACCTGGTCCTTTCTAGGCCGGACAGCTTCGCGGTGGAACTACAAAAAACACAATGCTTGAGCGGATCAGGCGGAGGGTTGCTGGGATTCTGACCTCGCCAGTAATTCAGGTTCTTACTAGAGCCGGCATTTCCCCCAATGTACTATCCCTTTTCGGATTTGCTCTTAACCTCGGTATTGCCTGGATTCTGGCCCAGGGTCATTTCTGGATAGGGGGAGTACTTATCTTTTTCTCAGGCTGGTTTGACCTGCTGGACGGGGCTCTAGCTCGGGCTAAAGGGAGGACAACCCGCTTTGGCGCCTTGCTCGATTCCACATTGGATCGCCTCTCTGAGGCAGCCTTATTCTTCGGGCTCCTCTTCTTCTACGTCCAGCAACCCGCAACGCTCGAGGTTCTGCTAATTTATATTGCCTTGGCCGGCTCGATGGCGGTAAGTTATGTTCGGGCGCGAGCGGAGGGATTGGGAATGGAACTCAGGGTGGGACTTCTCACCCGGTCGGAGAGAATAATTCTCCTGGCTCTGGGCCTTATCCTCAGCCAGTTCTATCCCCAGGCTTTGCTCATCACGTTGTGGGTGCTAGCCGTGGGGGCTAATCTCACAGCTCTCCACCGAGTGCTCCGAGCCTGGCAGAAGACGAGGCAAGGCAAGTAGATTCAGCTTCTTGAGGCCAGCTTGAGATAGGCCTTGAGTAACTCATCAATTTCGCCGTCAAGCACCGCCGAGGCGTTGGCAGTCTCGTATCCGGTGCGGTGATCCTTAACTAACTTGTAAGGGTGGAGGACATAGCTACGTATCTGATTCCCCCACTCAGCCGAAATCCGCTCCCCTTTTAGCTGGGCCAGCTTTTCGGCTTTCTTCTCCAGTTCAAGCTTAAGCAGCCGTGACATTAGGACTTTCATGGCCTTTTCCTTATTTCTAGCCTGGGAACGTTCGCTCTGGCAGGAAGCTTGCATCCCGGTGGGCAGGTGTGTAAGACGAACTGCGGAGCTGGTCTTTTGCATGTGCTGCCCTCCGGGTCCACTTGATCTGAACGTCTCGACCTTTAAGTCCTCGGGGTCTAATTTTACCTCAACCTCGCTTTCCACTTTTGGGATTATTTCCACCAGGGCAAAAGAGGTGTGGCGAGCATGGTCAGCATCAAAAGGGGAGAGTCGAACCAGTCGGTGTACTCCATGCTCACCTTTTAGGTAGCCATAGGCGTAATCTCCAGCAATGTCCACCAGGGCGCTCTTGATACCAGCCTCCTCTCCAGGCGATAGCTCTATAATTTCAGCCTGATATCCCCTTTTCTCAGCCCATCTCAGGTACATACGGAGCAACATCTCGGCCCAGTCCTGAGATTCTGTGCCTCCAGCGCCGGCGTGCACGCCCAAGATTGCCCCCCGCTTCTCATACTCACCGCTGAGTGCCTCTCTCAGCTCTAGATCCTCTAATTCCCATTCCAGTTTCTCCAGCTCAGTAGATATCTCCGCACTTAGGGAATCATCCCCTTCAGCCAGGGCCAGTTCAACCAGCTCCTCCAGGCTCTTACATCTGCTCTCTAATCCACGCCAGGTCTGAACTTGCCCCTTGAGCTCAGAGAGCTTATGCATGGCCTCCCTAGCTCTAGCTGAGTCCTCCCAGAAGTCGGGGCGGGACGATTCAAGCTCAAGCCCAAGCATCTCCTTCTCTTTGGCCGACAGGTCAAAGATGCACCATCCGTTCAGCCAAGCGCTTTCTCAATTCCTCTATCCTTTTCTTCAGCCCTTGCATTTCCCTCCCTACATTTCGAATCTCAATTGAACACGCCTCTGAGCTGGCAGTTCCAGTTTTCCGCCTGCAGCAAGATGAGCTAGCCTGGTTGGCTCTGGGAGACGATACCCACGACAGCAATTTAGAGTCCACTTCCAAGCTGACTCAAGGTCAACCTTGTGGCCTACAGAGATGTAAAGGGGCCTGGAATCGGGTTTTGTTCGCAGAACTACCCCAATTACCTCTCCCTGGTCAACAAGCTGGGTCCAGCTTCCTGGCTCAGGCCCTACTTCCTCGTGGCGTCCACATAACCTTGATTTGGCACAGCCGATGGTTGGCTTATCCCAGAGGACCCCTAGATGGGAAGCCAGCCCGAACCTTCGTGGATGCGCCACCCCTTGCCCGTCCACTAGGATTAGATCTGGTTCCACCTTAAGCCTCTGGCAGACAGCTAGAATGAGCGGAGATTCCCGGAAGGAGAGTAACCCTGGTATGTAAGGGAATTCCACCCTTTTCCCCAATACCTCACTCTCCACCAGTTCAAGCTCGGGATAACTCAGCACAACCACCGCTGCTCGGGCCATCCCCTCTTTATCTGGCGCCGAGATATCCACCCCAGCTACCAGGCGAACTCTTCCAATCTCATCTCGTGGGGATACTCTAGCTGCCAGCCTTCGTTGAATCTGCTCCGCCTGTGCTGGCGTTACTCCCCAATCATGCAAAGGAAGAAATCTCATTTGACTATGCTATGGTAGTGGGGCCCGACCGAAGAAGTGCCGAACCACGTCAAACTCTTTCGGAAGAAGGTGAAGCAGAAAGGGAAACGTACGCAGGAAAAAGCCTGCGAGACTAGACCCCTCAATCGCTGCCGAAACTTGCTGACGAACCTGCATCAGTGCACGCCAATGGTACAACCAGGCTTCAATGCCTGAGGTGCTCTCAGGCAGGCTCGCCGGCAAAGCCACATACCGAGCCAGAAGATAGGTCAAAGAAGCAACAGCAACCCAGCCAATCAATAGCCCCCCGATAAGCCCGCCTAGACGATCTACCCACCCCAAGGCCACCATCTGGAGAGACTTCCTTACGAATGCTCCCAGGATTGACGCGCCTATTAGCACCACTAGGAAGATGATGGCAAAGGCAATGATCCGAGCCAGATTAATGCTCCCAATGAAAGTGAGTTTCTCTGCCAGAGAAGCGTGAAATTGGCCTGCCAGGAAAACGCCTAAAATCAGGCCCACCAGCGGGAAGAGAGTCCTCATCAGGCCTCTTGATAAACCGATTAGGGCGAGAATGATCCAGATAGCCAGTAGAGCTATATCCAGCCAGTTCACGCTTGTATTTTATCATTTCAGGGAGTTATTTCAAAGCAAGGCCTCATCAGCACACTCAGGGGAGGCAAAATTTCTCTCAAAAGGTTAAAATACATATGGATAGATTAAGCCTCGGGGGGAATATGGCTGAAGTCGGAACTATAAGGCCGGTTAGTCTGGAAGAAGAGGTAAAAAGCTCCTACCTCGATTACGCCATGAGCGTGATTGTCTCCCGAGCTCTACCGGATGTTCGGGATGGACTTAAGCCAGTACAGCGCCGCATTCTATATGGCATGCAGCAGCTCGGGCTTGGTCCTGGCAGCTCTTATAAGAAAAGTGCCCGCATAGTTGGTGAGGTGTTGGGAAAGTACCATCCCCACGGTGATGTGCCAGTATATGAGGCCATGGTAAGGATGGCTCAAGACTTCTCCATGCGAGCCCCACTTATTGATGGACAGGGTAACTTTGGAAGCTTGGACAACGATCCCCCGGCAGCTATGCGCTACACGGAAGCCAGGCTGGCAAGAATTACCGAGGAGATGCTAGCTGACATAGATAAAGACGTGGTTGACTTCGTGCCTAATTTTGACGCCTCCACCACAGAGCCAGTCGTCCTACCGGCCCGTTTCCCTAACTTGCTCCTCAATGGGGCTGCTGGGATCGCTGTGGGCATGGCCACTAACATCCCCCCACACAACCTTGGCGAAATCTGTGATGGTATAATATACTTCATCGAGCATCCTGAGGCTACTGTCAGTGACCTTATGAACCTGATCCCTGGCCCAGATTTTCCTGGAGGGGCTCTCATCCTAGGGAAGGAGGGGATCAAAAGCGCCTATACCACCGGCAGGGGGAAGATTGTGCTCCAGGCACAGGCCAAACTCGACGAGACGAGTAAAGGTAGATCCCGCATCGTGGTTACCGAGCTTCCCTACCAGGTGAACAAGGCTGCCTTGGTAGAGCGCATCGCCGAGCTAGTCCGCGATAAGCGCCTCAGCGGAATTGCTGAGATACGAGATGAATCAGATAGGGAAGGGGTAAGGATTGTCATTGAGCTCAGGAAGGACGGTCAGCCTCGGCAGGTGCTCAATAACCTTTACAAGTATACTGCTATGCGCTCGGCCTTCTTCGTTAATATGCTGGCCCTGATCGAAGGTCAGCCAAGGCTGATAAATCTGAAGACTGCGCTGCAACAGTTCATTAAGTTCCGCCGGCGGGTGATCACCCGTCGCTCCCGATTTGAGCTCCGTAAAGCCCGCGACCGAGCTCACATCCTCGAGGGAATCAAGATAGCCCTAGATAATCTGGATGAGGTTATTTCCCTCATTAGGGGCGCTAGAACTGCAGAGCAAGCTCGAGAGAGCCTAATGAAGCAATATGACCTATCCCAGGCCCAGGCCCAGGCCATTCTGGAAATACAGCTACGCCGCCTCGCTCACTTGGAACGCGAGAAGGTCGACGAGGAGTACGCCTCGTTGCTCCAGAATATCGCCTATCTGGAAGACCTCCTGGCTAACCCTCGTAAAATTGATTTTTTGATTAAGGAGGAAACCGCCCAGCTCAAGTCTAAGTACGCTGATTCCCGTCGAACCAAGATCAGCGAGGAAGAAGCCGAAGAATTTAGCGCTGAAGATTTGATTCCGCACCAGTCCATGGTGATCATCCTCAGCCGAAGAGGTTATATTAAGAGATTGCCAGCCGAGGCCTACCGAATACAACGCCGCGGGGGAAGGGGGGTGGCTGGGGTAACCACCCGGGAAACTGACGATGTGAGACACATTGTTATAGCCGACACACATGACAACCTGTTGTTCTTCACTAACCGGGGCAGAATATTTAGCCTCAAATGCTACCGAATACCACAGGAAATGTCCCGAGCATCGAAGGGTGTCCCCTTGGTTAACCTGGTTTCTATCCAGCCGGGGGAGCAGGTAACCACTTTAATGCCAGTGGAAAACTTCTCCCAGGGGTTTGCTGTCCTAGCCACTGCCAGAGGGGAGGTAAAGAAATCCGGGCTCCAAAACTTCGCTGCGGTGCGCTCTAGTGGGGTAATTGCTATGGATCTAGAGAAGAATGATGAACTCATCTCAGCTAGGGCAGCGCAAAATGAAGATGAACTTATCCTGGTTACTAAGAGAGGCTATTCTATCAGGTTTGGAGTGGGAAGACTTCGGACTGCTTCCCGGACCAGTGGGGGGGTGAGGGGCATCAGGCTTGGCTCAGATGATCAAGTAGTAGCTCTGGAAATAGTTCATCCGAAAGCTCTTCTTTTCACCATTACCGCCAATGGCTTCGGCAAATTGACCCCCCTCGAAGAGTATAGAGGACAACAAAGAGGAGGTGGTGGAATCAGAGCCCATCGTGTGAGCCCTAAAACTGGTTCTGTGGTGGATGCGGTGGTAGTTTTCTCCTCCTATGAGCTAGTGATCACCACCCGAGAAGGGATAGTATTACGAACTCTTGCCAGGGAAGTGCCTCATCAGCGGCGAAATGCCCAGGGGGTCAAGATGATGAAGTTGAACGCAGGTGATGAGGTAGCCTCAGTCGCTTATCTTAACCGAAAACGAGACAACCCTCCAGAAAAGGAAGTTGGGTGAATTTTCTCCAAGAGCTCGGCCTTACCTTCGTGCCCCTTCTTGTAGCCACTGATCCCATCGGGACCTTGCCCTTTATCCTAGCCTTAACTCAAGGCATGGGAGCAAGGGAGCGAGCCAGAACCATCCGCTATGCTACGCTTACTGGCCTGGGACTAGGCTTGGTCTTTGTGGCCTTAGGTAAGGGAGTTTTCCTATTCCTGGGGGTCCGCGTGGCTGATTTTCTAATAGCTGGAGGCCTCCTGCTCTTGATCCTGTCTGTCAGGCATTTGCTTACCGGCCGAATGGTGGACATCGAGCCGGGGCATGGCGATATAGTGGGCGTTGTCCCCATAGGAATTCCCCTGGTCGTGGGACCGGCGGTTCTTACCACTTTGCTCCTTCTGGTGGACCGCTATTCTCTCTGGGTAGTGCTTTTATCCTTTGTTCTTAACCTGGCCATTGCCTATCTGCTCCTCTCCCGGGCCAATTGGATAGCCAACCTGTTACGTGAGGTTGGGATGAGAGCCGCCTCTCAAATAGCCAGCTTGCTGCTTGCCGCCATTGCCGTGATGCTTATCCGACAAGGAGTAGTGGAGCTCCTGGGAATGTGAGAGCCCTTCTCAGACCTAAAGCCTGGCAACTGCTGACGCTCCTTATTCCCCTATTCCTGTTCGTAGGGATCGAGGCCAGTCCACCTAGCCCTTCGCTGAATTTGGAGCGGCTAAAGCAAGAGGCCGGGAAGATTCTCCAGATAAACCAGGTAATTCAAATGAGATCCTGCAGCGGAAAAGCTTGTGAGGTTACTTACCACGCCCCTTACCTCCACCCAATAGGAAACCCTCCCCCGGGTCTGCCGAGCTGGCTTCGATGGACATGGGAAGTCTGGTCACGGCTCGAAGAACCCTGGGAAGTGCGCTATCCCGATCAGTTCTTTTGGGACTCTTGCTTCCAAGCCATAGCCCTGTCGCACCTTGACTCGGAACTGGCGGGGAAGGAGATCGAAAGCTTGCTCTGCGCCCAGGATGAAGACGGCTTTATTCCTCACCTAATTTGGAATCCAGAGCGGATGCACTGGCTTGATCGCTTATTGAAGCGAGCCTATCCCGGGGAGTGCGGGTCTCCTTTCCTCCAACCCCCTATGCTGGCTGAAGCAGTGGAGCAGGTGTACCTCCACAGCCAGGATCGTGACTTTCTAGAGAGGGTTCTCCCTAAGATTAAGAAGTATTATCGCTACATTGAGCGCACTCGCTGCCGCAGCGGGGATGGGCTCCCGGAGATTATCATCTCCTATGAATCTGGCAAGGATCGCAGCCCGGAGTACGACCTTATCTACGGCGAATCCAATGCCATTCCGGCCTGGCGAGGGCCGATGGCAAAACTCATCTGGCATTACTGGAGAGCTGGATGGGATTTGGAGAAGATCTTCGCCAGCAATCGCTTTCGGGTAAAGGATGTATTATTCTGCTCTATCTACAGCCGAAATCTTTCTTCCCTAAGCCACCTCTGTGAAATTGTGGGGGGTAGGGAAGCCAGGTACTTTCGGGAGAAGGCCCTCGAGGTAGAGAGATCCATAGAGGACAAGATGTGGGATGAGAAAACAGGCCTTTTCTTCAGCCTCGATGCTCGCTGGGAACGTGACAGGAAGATAAAGGTGATTACCATCTCCTCCCTCATGCCCCTCATCCTGGACAACCTCAGCCAGGACAAGGTGGAGAAATTGATGCGGCATCTCCTAAACCCGGAGGAGTTCTGGGCTCCCTATCCTGTTCCGGCCATTCCCCTGAACTCGCCGGTTAAGGAGCCCGAGGGGCACCTTGTCTGGCGGGGGAGGCAAACCTGGATACCTACCAACTGGTACCTGATCAAAGGGCTTAAGGAGCAGGCCAAGCGTTTTCATAGCCAATCTTACGAACAGGTAGCCCAAGAACTTACTCGAAGAACACTTGAGCTCGTGAGCCAAAGTGGATTCCGAGAATATTATGATGCCCGAACGGGTAAGGGCGAAGGAGCCCTGGAATTTGGCCCTTCCACAGTTATTCTGGATTTGATGCCGGGCAGTAAGCGTTAGGTTAAGATGAGGCTGATGGTTCATTGCCATCCGTATCCCTAAAGCTTTATACTAAATTTGCCATGAAGAAGGACCTGCTTTCAATAATTGACCTGACCCAGGATGAACTTCGCAAGCTTGTTGAGTTCGCCCTCCAAATTAAAAGGGAGGGAGGTGGACCTGTGCTTGCGGGAAAGACCCTGGCCCTGATATTCGAGAAGCCCTCGCTTCGTACCCGCGTCAGCTTCGATGTGGCCATGTACCAGCTCGGCGGACATGCCCTCTATCTTTCGGGGGAGGAGGTGGGGTTGGGAAAAAGGGAAGCCATAAAGGACATGGCTGGGGTCTTGAGTCGCTATGTGGACATGATCGTTGCCCGAACCTTCGCCCACCGCACAGTGGAAGAGCTGGCCCAACATGCTAGCATCCCGGTGATAAATGGCCTTTCGGATAGGGAGCATCCCTGCCAGATCGTCGCTGACCTTCTCACCATCTATGAGAAAAAGGGTAAACTTGACGGCCTGACTGTAGCCTTCATCGGCGATGGCAACAATGTGGCTAACAGCCTCATACTGGCCACTGCCATGCTGGGGATGCATTTCGCCATGGCCTCCCCCCATGGCTATTGGATTCAAGATAAGGTGGTCTCTTTAGCCACTGGCTTTGCTCGAGAGAACCAGAGCCAGATTTTTATGACCTCGGAACCTGAGGAGGTGGTAGGTGAGGCCGATGTGATTTACACTGACGTCTGGGTGAGCATGGGTCAGGAGGCTGAGAAAGAAAGGCGACTTAAGGACTTTGCCCGCTACCGGATTGATGCCCAGCTTCTGGCCAAGGCCAGGCCCGAGGCCATTCTAATGCACCCCATGCCAGTCCACTGGGGTGAGGAGTTGGCCAAGGAGCTGGTCGACTCCCCTCGCTTGGTGCTCCTCGACCAGGCGGAGAACCGTCTGCATGCCCAAAAGGCCATACTGGCAAAGCTGGGCGGAAACACGAATCGCTCTTCTACACAGGGGAAGCCTCGCTGAGAGCGAATATCTTAGAACATCAAGGAAGGGACGGCTTCCATCGGAAGCCGTCCCTTAACTTTTTTCGACAAGCTCTGGATGTTATTCCCCAGCTTCCTGTGATGGGGGCAAGATTACAACCAGCCTGGCCGTGGGGATGTCGTCAATTTTCCTGCCAATGACCAACACTCTACTCCCTACTGCAATATCTTCCCGACTGACCTCCTTGAGTCCCTCCTCGGTCCTTGCCTTATACTTGGTATCCTCCGTTAGCCTTATATTGCTTTCTCCCCTCTTCGTGCTCAGGGTGAGGGAATCGGGACCGATGGCAGTTACCTCCCCGCGGAGGGCATGGTGCCGCAGCAGGTGCTTCTTCAAGAACCATTTATGGGACTTGACGCTTTCAGGCAAGACGACTACCAGCCGGGCGGTGAAGGTGTCATCGGTCTTCTTCCCCAAGACCACCACTCGATCCCCTTCGCTGATATCCTCTAGGCTGCCCTCTTTGCCCTTTATGCGGTATTTGGTTTCGTCTGTTAACGTTATGTCAACCTGACCTCTGGGGGTCTCGAGAGTGAGGGTACCATCACCAATGCTGAGCACCTTCCCCTGCACGAGGTGCCGCTTGAGCTGATGCAGCAACTTTGCGCGCCAGCATAATTTAATCCTTGGTGGTACCACTACCAGCTTAGCTGTAGGTACACCGTCTACTTTCTGGCCAAGAACTGCCACCTTATCTCCTACCTGAAGGTCAGCCAGGCTGCCCTCCTTCCCCCTTATCCGATATTTGGTATCCTCGTTTACCTTCACCTCAACGCTTCCCCACCAGGCCTCCACGGTGAGGGAATCCTCGCCCACCGCGGCAATCTTCCCCAGAAGGGCACCCTGGTTGGCTGCCAGGCCTTTGCCCGGGGCTGAGATCGGAGCTGCTGTCTCTGGAGTATACGACTTACCCTTGGCTAAGACAGTACCGGCTCCTCCTACGATGAGCCCCAGAAGCACTACCGCAGTTCCTACCACCAACAAAGCCTTCTTCACAGCACACCTCCTGAATTTGTTTTCCACACTTATATAACGGAAAGGCCGGGGATTGGTTACCCCGGCCATCTAGCTCTTCAGGCTAAATCAAGGCCTCTATTTAGGCCCCCATGGCCTGGCCTTCACCTCCACCCTCTGGGCCTTCAGAGAGCCATCCGGCTGAACCTCCACCTCCACTCTGGCCCAGCGCCCCACCTCCGGCTGGCCTTGAATGATGGTATCAGGGGTAACTTCTATCACCCGACCATCCACTACCCAGACGGTTTCAGTCAGGCTCCGGATAATACCGCTGACTATCCCTACCTTTCCCACCAACCAATTCCTCTGTCCAGCTTCTCTTGGCAAAGGCTCACCGATGGCTCTCATGGCTCGGGCATACCTCTGTGCCGACATCCGAAGGGCGTGGAGAATAATGGGCCTGGCCCTCGGTGGCACACGGGGCAGAACTCTCTGCAGCTCAGCCGGGTGTCTGGCGGCATACCTGGCCAGCAGGTCCCTTAGCTCAGCCATCTCCCTGCCCTTGAGTTTCTTCCTCAACGCCTGAGCCTCAGCTATCCGTCCCATCCTCTCCAGGTGCTCGGCCAAGCGCTCCGCTGCCTCATCCGCCTTTCCGACCTTGCCCTTCTCGGCCATTTGAGAGAGCTCGCTAATTCTTCGATCAGCGAACTTAGCCTCGAGCCTTGCCTGGGTTACCGCTGAACGAGCAAAGGCGAGCTGTACTCGCTCTGTGGCCAGTTTAACTGGGTAGAGCGGCTGGTCAGGTAAGCTGCTGGCTGAAGCAACGACTGTGCCGCCGCCAGCCAAGAGAAGGGCTAGAACCAGGGAAACGGCCAAAGCCCAGCCCGGTGACCAGCGTAGGAGGGGCACCCCTCTTTTCTTCGGCTTGAGAGCTGGAACCTTTGCCAGAAGATGCCGTTTGACCTGTGCCTTAAACTCGGGTTGGGGGGCAAATCGAAGGCTTGTGGCCGTGACCAAGGCTGTGCGGAGCAGGGGCTCGAGTTCCCCAGCCGCCTGCGGATAGTCTTGAAGGCAACGCTCAATGTCCTCGCCCTTTAATACCCGGTCAAGACATTCATCCAAGATATCTTCAAATTTCGTGGCCATAGTCGTTCTCCTGGAGCTTTTTGCGTAAGGTCACCAGCGCGCTGTGCTGGAGCGCTTTTATTGCCCCTTCGCTTTTCCTCATGACCTGGGCTACCTCCGCCGTTGAAAGTCCACCAGTAAAGCGGAGGCCTATCACCTCTTGTTGCAACGGGGTGAGTTCTTTTAGGACCCTCTGGATCCGGGCTAGTTCCATTTCCCTTTCCGCTGCTGTTGCTGGATCAGGCTCGGTCGAGATTAAACCCGCCTCAGAGGAACTTTTGAATCTGGTCATTTTCCTCCGGTAATCAATCACCCGGTTATGGGCAATTCGAAAAAGCCAGGTGGAAAAGGGAGCCCCTCGCCATTTATAGGATGGAAGGGCTTCGAGAGCAGACAGGAAGACTTGCTGAGTTAGGTCCTCAGCCTCTGCCCGATCCCTCACCCGCATGAGAATATAGCGATAAATAGGGTCGAAATGCTCCTCATAGAGTTCGGCAAAGGCCTCTTGGTCGCCCTGCTGGGCACGTCTTATCAGTTCTTTCTCTTGCTGCACCTGATAGCCCCACAGGCGGCGAATCGCTCATCCTTTGCCCAATTATACAACGAATGAGAAGCGGAAGGGATAGGACTCACGGAGTACTTTAGTTACCCTGCAGGGCTTGCTATGATAGAATAAGCCGAAAGTGGGGAAGAAGTATGGAGAAACCGATCGTGGCTATCGTGGGACGGCCTAATGTGGGCAAGTCTACCTTGTTTAACCGTCTTGCTGGGAGACGACTAGCTATTACTGACGAGCTGCCAGGAACAACCCGAGACCGCATCTCGGCTGATATCTCCTGGTTGGGTCGAGAGCTCACCCTGGTGGACACGGGCGGACTGGAGGTCAGGCCAACCTCGGATTTGAGCCAGAAGGTGCGCGATCAGGTCGAGGTGGCCATTGAGGAGGCCGATGTCATCATCTTCCTCGTGGATGTGAGGAATGGGCTGGTCGTCCCAGATATGGATATTGCCCATCGGCTGCGAAGATCAGGCAAGCCCGTTGTACTGGGGGTCAATAAGTGCGACAACCCGGAGCGTCAGGCTCAAGCAGTGGAATTCTACCAGCTTGCACTAGGTGAGCCTGTCCCGCTCAGTGCCTACCACGGGGTAGGGGTTGATGACCTCATGGCTCAGGCTATCGCTGACTTGCCTTCTTCTCCAGCAGTTCCTGAAGAGCCTGGCCTCAAGATAGCCATTGCTGGCCGGCCAAATGTGGGGAAATCAATGCTGCTCAATGCCATCCTCGGGAAGCAACGGGCCATTGTGGACGAAGTCCCGGGAACAACCCGCGATGCCATTGATACGCCCTTTGAATACGATGGGCAACGGATATGGCTCATTGACACTGCTGGCCTTAGAAGAAGAGGCCGGATAGCCGGAATTGAAAGGTACGGTGCTCTGCGAGCGTTCCGAGCCATAGGCCGAGCAGATGTAGTGGCCTTGATTCTAGATGCAACTGAACCAGTAACTGCCCAGGATGCCCACATCGCTGGCTATGCCAAGGACGCTTTGAAGGGGATTGTTTTAGTGGTCAACAAATGGGATCTGGCCGGAGATTTGGGGTGGGAGGAAGGGACTTGCATAGAATGGATAAGGAGAAAGCTGCCGTTTCTTACCTTTGCCCCCATCCTCTTCGTGTCCGCCAAGCTGGGACAGGCAGTTGAAAAGGTTATCGAGACCGCTGCCGAGATATGGCAAGCGAGAGGAAAGCGGGTCCCGTCGGAAGACCTGAACAGGTGGCTGGAGCGAGTCCTGAGTCGGCATCCGCCCTCCACTGCTGGCAAGCAGCTACAAATCAAAAAGGTGACCCAGACTGGGGTAAGTCCCCCTGTCTTTACCTTCCGGGTTGATAGGCCAGAGTTGCTCCACTTTTCATACAAGCGTTACCTGGAGAACAGGCTCCGCCAGGACTTTGGGTTCGTGGGCACATCACTGGGGTTGAAGTTTGTTGCCTCTAAGCGCAGGAAGAGGGGGCCTTAATGCTCAAGCTGGCAATTGCCCTTTTTCTGGGTTACTTTCTGGGTGGGATACCCTTCGGCCTCCTTGTAGGTTGGCTGGCCCGAGGTATAGACGTTCGACGATATGGAAGTGGGAGGACCGGCTTTGCCAATGTGCTACGCACCTGTGGGGTCAAGGCGGGCAGCCTCACCTTTGTGGCCGATGTGGGCAAAGGGGTAGTGGCTGGATTGGCTGGGAGGCTGATCTTCGGCAGCGGAGTAGTGATGGTGGGGGGGCTATCATTGGACTGGCAAGTAGCCCAAGCTGTGGCGGCAGTGGCAGCGATTATTGGTCATTGCTGGTCGCCCTACATTCGGTTTCAGGGGGGACGAGGGGTGGACCCAGCCCTCGGAGGACTTTTCTCCATGGTTCCCTGGGCTGGGGCAGGCTGTTTGGTCATAGGTTGGAGCATCATCCTCTCCACCCGCTATGTTTCCCTGGGCTCCATGCTGGGCACCTTCAGCAGCGTGGTCATTCTAGCTCCCTTTGTCATTTTAGGCCGCCAGCCCCCCGAATTTGTCATTTATGGAGCGCTGGCCACAATCATAGTGGCCTACAAGCACCGAGATAATATACGAAGGCTCCGCTCCGGCACCGAGAGGAAGCTCGGACAGAAGGGGGAAAGAAGGTGAGGAAGGTAGCCGTCATCGGCACAACCGCCTGGGGGACAACCCTGGCCGTAATGCTCGCCGCCAAGGGATTAGAGGTATGGCTCTGGGCCCGGACCGAAGCGGAGGCAGAGATCCTAAGACAGGCGAGAGAGAACAAGCGACGCCTGCCCGGCGTGACTTTCCCCCCGGCTCTTCGCCTTACAGCTTCGACTTCGGAGGCGCTACAGGGGGCCGAGATGCTTATCCTGGCCGTACCCTCACAGAGAATGAGGCAAAACCTTCGCCAGCTCAAGAAGGAGCTTGACCATCGCCTGGTTATCTTGAGTGCCAGCAAGGGCATAGAAGTTGAAAGCGCTAGACGTATGTCTGAGGTGATTGCTGAGGAGCTTGGGCCGGAGTTCGAGTCAAATATCTGCGTCCTTTCCGGACCCAACTTCTCTCAGGAGGTAGCTCGGGGACTGCCAACGGCCACGGTAGTTGCTGCTACCTCAAGCAGGGTAGCCAGGGCGGCTCAGGAGGTAGTGTTCACCCCCCGCTTTCGAGCTTACACCAATGAAGATGTGATCGGGGTAGAATTGGGTGGGGCTTTAAAGAATGTCATTGCCCTGTCGGCTGGAATATCCGATGGGCTGGGTTTCGGGGCCAATACCAAGGCCGCCCTAATCACCCGGGGACTGGCAGAGATCATCCGGCTTGGGGTGGCCTGCGGAGCTCAAGCCCTCACCTTCTCCGGACTTTCTGGCTTGGGCGATTTGGTGGCCACCTGCTTCAGCCACCTGAGCCGTAACCGATTTGTAGGCCAGGAGCTTGGTCGGGGACGCAAGCTTCCCGAGGTATTGGCTTCCCTCGGCAGCGTAGCCGAAGGAGTGGAGACTACCCGCGCTTGCCTCAAGCTGGCCCGAAGACTTGGGGTGGAAATGCCAATTGCGGAACAAGTCCACCGAGTGCTATTTGAGAACTTGCCTCCTCATGAGACCGTGCCTGCCCTGATGGAACGCGAGCTCAAGCACGAGCTGAGCGGCATGTGAGACCCCACAATGCTAGACTTTTTGGTGCATACCGGTTAAAATGTTATACCTTCGGCTTAGAGGCTGCGGGCGTAGTCGGTCCATAAGGCTTACCAGGACAATAAAGAGGAAAGGAGGTCTAAAATGGCTACATTTGTAATGCTCACTACCCTCACCGATGAAGGGCGGAAAACGGTAAAGAGCAACCCCGAGAGGATCAAAGAGGTCAATAAAGAAGTTGAAGCAATGGGGGTGAGGATACTCGCCCAATATTCGGTTCTAGGTCCTTACGACTTCGTAAACATTCTAGAAGCCCCTAGCAATGAAGTTATAGCCAAGGTCGCCATTGAACTGGGTTCAAGAGGTACTCTACAGACCATGACCATGGCGGCCATGACCATAGATGAATTCATCAACAATCTCAGGAAGTAGGCCTTTATTGGCCCGGCTGCGCCCAAAGTGTATTAAGGTTTGCCGTACTGCTCCCGAAGCACTCTCCTCAGAATCTTGCCGGTGGAGGTCTTGGGAAGCTCCTCTTCTACGAAGACTATGGAAGTAGGCCGCTTGAAGCCGGCTAATCTGGGGCGACAAAAGTCGATAATTTCTTGCTCTGTGGCCTTTTCTCCCCTTTTGAGCCTCACTATAGCTCTGACCTGGTGACCCCACTCGACATCGGGGACTCCGATCACGGCTGCCTCTTCAACTTTAGGGTGGGAATAAAGCACGCTTTCCACTTCATCGGGACCAATGTTCTCCCCTCCTCTCACGATCACATCGTCCGCACGCCCGCAAAGATAGATGTAGCCCTCTTCATCCATATAAGCCATGTCACCGGTGCGGTACCATCCATCAGGGGTAAAGGCTTTCTTGGTCTTCTCCTCATCTTTCCAATAGCCCTTCATCACCCTTGGCCCTCGAGCTACAAGTTCTCCTGTCTTCCCAGGGGGTAATGGCTGGCCCTCTGCATCTCGAATCTGAATCTCCACGTCATCCAACGGCAAGCCAATTGAGGTAGCCAGTCTCTTCAGCTTCTTCTCCCTCTCCTCCTCGGTCTCCTTCCCGGTGATGATTTGATCTTCGGCCCTAAGCGCAGCTATAGTGGAGGAGGTCTCCGTCCCTCCAAAGGCATTTATGAGGGTTCTCCCCGGAAAACGCTCGATGGTCTTCCTTAGCACTTCATAGGGACAAGCGGCAGCACCATAGGTTATCACCCGAATGCTCGAAAGATCATATTTATCAAAGTGGGGGTACTCAACGATTCGCTTTAGCATGGTAGGAACCAGCATAACCCGGGTAACCCTCTCCCTCTGAGCTATCTCAAACCACTCCTCAAGATCAAACTGCCTCTCCAGGGCGATGGTCCTCCCCCCATAAACTGCGGCCATTACCGCTTGCATCCCGGCAACGTGGTAAAGGGGCATGCTCAGCAGGTTTGTCTCTGGCGGTGCCTCCGGGTCGGGAGGATTCACGTTGGTCAAGACATAGGAAGCATAGGCATTATGATCTTGAGGAACTCCCTTGGGTAACCCGGTAGTTCCAGCAGTAAACATCAGTATGGCCACATCCTCATCCTTCACCTCAGCGAAGGTCTTTTCCCCCGGTGACCCTGAAGCTATAAGCTCATCATAGCTCAGCATCTCTTCATGTTTCCCATCTATGGCTATGAAATGCTTCACCGAGGGAAGTTCGGACCGCATCTGGTCTACCATGTCAAAGTAGCGATTGCCCACAAATAGGATCTTAGGCTCTGCCTTATTGACCAAATATTTTAGTTCGTCTTGCCTGACCCGAAAGTTCAAGGGAACGAAGATGCCGCCAACCCTCGCCGTGGCAAAGCAGGACTCCACGTACTCGTTGGTGTTGACGTTGAACATGGCTGCCCGGTCTCCCTTCTCCAGACCCAACCGATTTAGGGAATCAGCCAGGCGATTAACCCTCTCCTTAAGCTGGGCATAGGAGTATCGCTCTTCCTCAAAGACAATGGCTGTTCTCTCGGGAATAAGCATGGCCGATAGGTCGAGAAATTCGGCTATTATCATAATTTACCTCCCTCAAATTCTAGCTGGATTTTCCGAGGCTCGCAAGACCTCAAAGCTAGTCCCCGCTCCGCCCAAGCTTTTCCTTTACTCGCTGGATTATGCGAGACATCATCTCACCAGCAGCCTGATGGAGACAAATATCGGCTGCGCCA
This sequence comes from uncultured Dehalococcoidia bacterium, assembly GCA_964548795.1. Lineage (GTDB taxonomy): Bacteria > Chloroflexota > Dehalococcoidia > SZUA-161 > SpSt-899 > CAZYDA01. Next base: position 33,148 of record CAZJSO010000005.1, read on the forward strand.
TCCAGGTCGGTAGGGTCACGGTTGACGATTATCAGCCTTGCTCCGGACTCAACGGCGTATCGGGGCATAAGCGCTGCTGGGTAGACTACCAGCGAAGAACCAATGACGATGCAGAGGTCGCAAGCCCGCGAGCGACGCTGGGCTTCAGCAGTTTCCTGAGCCGGCATGGCCTCTCCAAAGAAGATAACGTCTGGCTTGAGCAGACCGCCACATTCAGGGCACTTGGGGTCTTCCACGCCCTCGGACAGCCACCTTCGAACCTCGTCCATGGGGTAGCGTTTTCCACACCGGAGGCATCTGGCGTATTCCATAGTTCCGTGAAGGTGAATAACCTTATCGGGGGAGTTACCCGCTCGCTCATGAAGGCCATCCACATTCTGGGTGATGACGCAGTCCAGCTTGCCCAACTTCTCCAGTTCAGCTACGGCATAGTGGGCTCGGTTTGGCTGGGCACCGGGCCAGAAATTAGTGGCCAGCAGTTGCCAGTGCTTTTTCCTGGCCTCCGGGCTGGAAAGGAACTTCTGGTAGGTGAAATCGTCCGGGTCATATTTGGTCCAGATGCCATCACGGCTCCTGAAATCCGGGATGCCTGATTCGGTACTCACCCCTGCCCCGGTGAAGACCACTATTTTCTTGGAGCTTACGATCAGCTCAGCCGCCTTGCCAATGAGTAGGTCAAATTCCTGTTCTGACATGACTCCCCCTAATATCCAAATCTTCTGGTCTCCCGCAAAAGCTGGTTTAGGAGGCGAGCCTCGAGTCTAAGTCCCTCCTCCAGCGGGAGGTCCAGCCCCTGGACAATGGCTCGCTTGGCCGCTCGCAGCGCAAGTGGTTTCCAAGAAGCCAGTTTCTGCGCCAGCGCTCGAGCGGTGACAAGAAGCTGATCTCGAGGAACTACCCGATTTATCAGGCCAAGGCGCCAGGCTTCCCGGGCGTCAATGAGATCCCCGGTCAGTATAAATTTGGATGCCCTTCCTACCCCTATTAATCTGCTTGCCATCTGTGTGCCTCCGGCGGGGGGAATCATCCCCAGGTTAATCTCCGGGAGGCCGAAGCGAGCGTCATCGGAGGCAAGGCGGATATCGCAGCACATCGCCATCTCTATCCCGGCGCCGATGGCGAAGCCGTGAATGGCGGCTATGAGCGGCTTATCGATGTTCAGGAACGTTCTCCAGAGCTCCCGCTCCAGGTGAACCTGGCGGGCGATGACCTGGGAAGGGGCGGTGCCGAACTCGGTGATGTCTGCTCCGGCGGAGAAGGCTCGCTCCCCCGCCCCTTTGATTATGCACACCCTTACCTCCGGGTCGTCTTGGATGGCGGGCAGGAGCTCATAGAGCTCATCCCTCATCTCGACATTCACCGTATTAAGCTGCTGGGGCCGATTGAGCGTAATGTAGGCCAGGCCGTTTTCTTTCTCGTAGAGGAGGGTCTCAAACGCCCTATCTTCCCTCAAAGCGCGCCTCCCTCTTCTCCAGGAAGGCCTTGATGCCCTCGGCTCGGTCATGAGTGCTCTGAAGGATAACGTGGAGGTCGGCCTCCAGTCTTAACCCCTGCTCCAGACTCAGATCCAACCCCTTGTTTATGGCCTCCTTGGCATACCTTAAGGCAATGGGGCCTTTGGAGGCTAGCTTCTGCGCTAGCTTATCGGTCTCGGCCTGAAGTTCGTCCGCTGGGGTAACCTGGCTTACCAGCCCAAGGTGGTGGGCCTGTTCAGCACTGATCAGGTCAGCGGTAAGAATGAGCTCCAGGGCCTTACCTCGGCCCACAATTCGGGGCAGCCGCTGTGTTCCCCCGCCTCCAGGAATCAGTCCCTTGGAAATCTCGGGGAAGCCAAACCTGGCCCCTTTTGCCGCCAGGCGGATGTCCCCCGCCAGGGCCAGCTCCAGTCCACCTCCCAACGCATCCCCGTTAAGGGCCACGATCACCGGCGTGGCCAGAGAAGCTATAGCCTTCGAGGCCAGCCCGGATGGGGGGAGAGGCTCCAGCTCATCGAGGC
>CAZJSO010000006.1:0-27710 GCA_964548795.1 uncultured Dehalococcoidia bacterium
ATGCCAAACGCAAGCTTCAGGAAAAGGACCTTGACCTTATCGTGGCTAACGACATTACCATCCCAGAAAGTGGCTTTGGCGCCGACACTAACAAGGTAACGCTCATCGGTCGCGGAGGGGAAATCGAGGCATTGCCACTGATGTCCAAGAAAAAAGTAGCTCACCGAGTGCTGGACCGGGTAATTCAGTATCTTGCCCAGAAGAAGGTGTAATGGTCTGCTGGCGAGCTGAATTTGGTTAGAGAAGCCTTTCCAGCTCGTATTCCTTGTTCCCCAGTCCTAGCTTGAGCGCATAGGCGAGCTGTTTTATGTCCTCTGGCGTTTTATTCTTCAGGCTGGCCTCTTTAGTCTTTAGCAGCTCCAGCCCAAAGCAATCAAGTGCTACCGGGTCCCTGCCAGCCAGCAGGTAGCCCAGCTTTATCGGCTCTCCCCCATGTCGCCGCTCATGAGCCTTTTTGTAACTCTCCACGGCATCCACAATGAAGAAGCTTGGCTTTACAGCGAGGTTCACCTCGATGAGGCCAAGGTTGATGTCCTTCCAGCCCAGGTGAAGCAAGATGCGATCCCGGTTCCTTAGAAGACCAAACTGGTTCTTCAGGGCTCCGGTGAGACTGCAGGCTCGATGGGGTCTCAAGACCGGCAGGGAGATGAAGAGATCGCAGTCAAAAGGTACAGTGGAGATCTCCAAGGTCAGTTTGCCAGTCTTGACTTTCTTAAAAGGCTTCTGATGCAGGTTCAGCAATTGTAGGCCTCTCTCCTGGCAGACCTGTTGTAGAGGATGGCGGGTCACTATCTCTTCTGCCGGTCCGGCATCGAAGGCGGGGCCATCGCCCACCACCGGTTGGCATCCCAACTGGAGCAAGAAATCGAGCACCCTGGCGAGGGTGTGGGGATGGGTCGTGGTGGGGTAAGGTTCGTAGGAGACCAGGCTGGGCTTGACAAAGATTCTTTGCCCCCTCCCTAAGCCAAGGCATTCTTGGAGCCTGTCCAGAGCATGTTGAAGGAAAGCTTGCCTATCTTCTGTTTGAGCAAAGTAGACCTTGGAGGACATTCAGAGCTTAACCACCTTAACGGTGTATATGTTGGGGATAGCCAAGATTTTCCGTTTTCCTTCCTCTGGTAGGGGCTCGTCAAGACGCAACACCATCAATGCTGGCCCTCGGGGCTTAAGCCGGGCAACGTACATGGAGCTGATGTTGATATCAACCTCGCCGGTTACCAACCCTACCGCTCCGATAAGTCCGGGCCTATCCAGGTGGTCACTGAAAAGCCAGTATCCGGGCGAGGGGACAAAGTCCATCCAATAGTCACCCACCCGTACTACGTGTGGTTCCCCTCGCAGGGTAGTGCCAGCTATCAGGGTTTTGCCAGCACTGGTCTCCACCTCCAGGGTGATCAGGCTGCTGTAGTTCTCACAGGTGGTGCTCTTTTGCTCCACTATCTTTAGGCCACGCCTTTGGGCGATATGGCTGGCATTGACCAAGTTAACTCTCTCCTCAACTGTTGACTCCAAGAACCCTCCAATGGCGGCCGCTTTGAGGGCCTCGGTATCGTGGCCAGCAATCTCTCCCTCGTATCTGAGCGAGATGGTGCTCGGTTGTCCTTCGGCTAGCTGGCTGGCTATCCTGCCCATTAAGGAAACGAGCTCCAGGAAGGGGGAGATTAAAGGAAATAGCTCGGGGGAGATAAGGGGCAGGTTGACCGCATACCTGGCCGGCCTCCCCTCCAGCACCTCCAGAACCTGGTGGGCGATGTCTAGGGCCACGCTTGTCTGGGCTTCTATGGTGGAGGCCCCCAGATGCGGCGTAACGATAATCTTGTCACTCTTCAGCAGAGGGTTATCCCTCGCTGGCTCCCGGCTGAAGACGTCGACCGCTGCACCGGCTATCCTGCCTTCCTCAACAGCCTGGAAGAGAGCCTCCTCATCAACGATGGCGCCCCTGGCAGTGTTAATGAGGCGAGCGGAAGGCTTCATCAAGGAAAGCTCCTTTGCCCCGATGAAGCCTTTGGTGGTTTCGGAGAGAGGCAGGTGGAGAGTAATAAAATCGGCCGATCTTAGCAACTCCTCCTTGGAGACCAGCTTTACCCCGAGGCTCCTGGCATAATCCAGGGAGACTAGCGGATCGTGCGCTAGGAGGTTCATTCCCAACCCTTTGGCCTTCCGAGCTACTTCTGAACCCACCCGGCCCAGGCCAACGATGCCCAGGATCTTATTGCGCACTTCCACGCCAACCAGTTTCTCTCGTTCCCATGCTCCCTGCTTCAGTTTTAGGTGGGCCTGAGGGATGTTTCGAGCCAGGGCTAGAAGTAGGGCAATGGTATGTTCGGCAGCAGAGCCGATGTTGCCCTCAGGGGAATTAACTACCACTATTCCCCGTTGAGTAGCAGCTTCGACGTCAATATTATCTAGGCCAACTCCAGCCCGGCCAATGACCTGAAGTTTCTCTCCTGCCTTGATGAGCTCGGCGGTGACTCGGGTCTGACTACGCACCACTAGGCCCTCATACTGGCCGATTAGGCTCTCAAGTTCTTGAGGTCTTAGGCCCGGCCTGAAGTCAACCTCCGCCTTGTTCTGGAGGGCTTTAATCCCTTCCTCAGCGATTGGTTCAGCGACCAAAACCTTCATAAAGCTACTCCCTAGAGGTGAAGCCGAGTTCGGTAAGCACAAGCCTTAGCTTTTCCAAGACCTTCTCTATGTCTCCTTCTTGGACCCAGCCCAAATGCCCAATGCGGAATATCTTCCCTGCCAGCTCTTGCTGTCCTCCGGCGAGGACAACGCCGTGCTCCTCACGCATCTTCCTCAACAATTCCCGTCCGTCAATTCCCCCGGGCAAATTGACTGCGGTCACGGTATTCGAAGCATGGCTCTCCTCGGCGAAGAGCTGGAGGCCTAGCTCCTTTACCCCTTCCCTCGCTTTTCTCCCGACCCGAGCATGACGCGCAAATACGTTCTGTAGCCCCTCCTGGGCTATAAGATCCAGAGAGACATCCAGAGCGTAGAAGACGGATATCGCTGGCGTCCAGGGAGTTTGCCCTATTTCGAGGTATTTCTTAGCCACGGAGAAGTCCCAGTAGAAGCGTGGCATTTGGGCCTTTCGGTTAGCCTCCCAGGCTTCTTGGCTTAGGCTAACGAAGGCCAAACCTGGTGGCACCATCCAGCCCTTCTGTGAGCCAGTGACCACTACATCACAACCCCAGGCGTCGCTCTGGAGTTCGATACACCCTAGGGAGCTTATGGCATCCACCAGCAACAACTTGCCACGTTCCTTCACCACCTTGGCAATGGAGGCTAGGTCGTTAGTTAGCCCGGTGGAGGTCTCATTATGAGTTACCAAGACCGCCTTGATCCCGGGGTCAGAGTCCAGGGCCTGGGCGATAGCCTCGGGGTCAGCTGGCTGACCCCAAGGGAAATTAAGGCGCCTCACGTCAGCTCCAAACCTCTCTGCTATGCTAGCGAAGCGCTCACCGAAGACGCCGCCACATATTCCTAACACCTTCTCACCAGGGGAGAGGGTATTGACCACGGCGGCCTCCAGGCCACCAGTTCCCGAAGAGGTTAGGATCAGCATATCACCCTTGGTCTGAAAGAATTCCTTTAGCCTCTGGGTTACCCGAAGGAGGATTTCTTTAAATTCGTCCCCTCGGTGGTTAATCATCTGCCGGGAAAGCGCCCGAAGCACTTGCTCTGGGCAGGGGGTAGGACCAGGAATGCGCAGCATTTTTCACCTACCTTAAAGTTTATTCGGAATACATACTAACTGGAAAAGAGCTTGAAGTCAACTTCCATTTTAGATTTTCGCGTTGAAAAGATGAACTTCATCCAAGTATAATTGAGGGTGTCTGCGATGGGCTTGAAATACAAGACTCATAGTTGTGGTGAACTAGGCCTAGGTCACGTGGGGCAGACGGTGACCCTGGCCGGTTGGGTTAATCGGAGGAGGGATCACGGAGGCCTCATCTTCGTTGATCTTCGTGATCGTGAGGGGTTGATCCAGGTGGTATTTGACCCCCTGGTCTCTCCGGAGGCTCACCAGGTGGCCTCTGAGCTGCGACTGGAGTGGGTGGTGCAAGTTACCGGGGAGGTGGCCCGCCGTCCGCCGGGCACCGAGAATCCAAAGCTGGCCTCTGGAGCAATCGAGGTCACTGCCCTTCGGGCAAGGGTACTCAATGCCAGCAAACCTCTTCCCTTCTCGCTGGCCAGCGAAGCTGAGGTAGATGAACTCCTGCGCTTGAGGTACCGTTATCTTGACCTACGGCGCCCGAAGTTGAGGGAGAACCTCCTTCTCCGGCACCGTGTGGTGAAGTTCATTCGGGATTTTCTCAGCCGCCGAGGATTTGTGGAGGTGGAGACACCCATACTCATCAAGAGTACCCCAGAAGGGGCCAGGGATTACTTGGTGCCCAGCCGGCTCTATCCCGGCAGGTTTTACGCCTTGCCTCAGTCCCCGCAGCAACTCAAACAGCTTCTGATGGTGGCTGGCCTGGAGAAGTATTTCCAGATTGCTCGCTGCTTTCGGGATGAAGACCTGCGAGCTGACCGCCAGCCGGAGTTCACTCAGCTTGATCTGGAGATGAGCTTCGTGGATGAGGAGGATGTCCTCAAACTGATGGAAGAACTCTTTACTGCTCTGGTGGAAGAGATAAAGCCGGAGTTCCACATTCTCAGGCCTTTCCCCCGCCTCTCATACAGGGAAGTGATGGAGCGATACGGCACCGATAAGCCTGACCTTCGGTTTGGACTGGAACTGGCGGAACTCTCTGACGTTGTGGCCTCATCCCAGTTCGCCATCTTTCGCCGAGTTATTGCCGAGGGGGGCAGGGTGAAAGGCTTCTGCGCTCCAGGCTGCGCTTCTTACTCCAGAAAACAACTGTTGGAACTCACCGACTTCGTTCAGACTCGGGGGGCAAAGGGCCTGATTACCCTGGCCCTTAGCGGTGAGGGTAACCTGGATGAGCTTACGCTGGATAAGGTGAGCTCCGTAGCGGCTAAATATCTCACTCTGGATCAAGTGAAACAAATCGCCCAGCGGGTAGGGGCAAATCTGGGGGATCTCATTCTCATCGTGGCGGATCGGCCTGAGGTGGTCAATGCCACCCTGAGCCAGCTTCGGGTAGAGATGGGACATCGATTGGGATTGGCCGACCCGAATTTGCTTGCCTTCGCCTTTATCCTGGACTATCCCTTGCTGGAGTGGAGCGAGGAGGAGGGCCGTTGGGAGACCGTACATCACCCCTTCACCTCCCCCAGGGAAGAGGATATCCCCCTCTTGGATACATCGCCAGCAGAGGTAAAGGCGCGAAGCTATGATTTGGTCTGCAACGGCTCTGAGCTGGCTGGCGGGTCAATTAGAATCCACCAGCGGTGGTTGCAGGAGAAACTCTTTCGGCTGCTGGGATACAGCCAGGAGGAAATGGAGCTCAGGTTTGGACATCTGCTTGAGGCTCTGGAATACGGTGCTCCGCCGCACGGGGGGATTGCCTCAGGCCTCGACCGGGTGGTGATGCTTTTGACAGGGGAGGAGAGTATCCGTGAAGTGATCGCTTTCCCCAAGACGAAGAGCGCCACCGATCCGATGACTGGAGCCCCTGACCTTATCTCCCCGAAGCAACTCCGGGAACTTCACCTGAGACTTGCCGATGAAGCGGGGTAGACGGCAGAGTTCAAACAAGCTCAGAATTCAAAACCGTTTTGGATTTGGATGGTTAACTATAAGCGGATCTTTACCCCGGCAGTTGCCTCAAGTGCCGGGATGTGCTCTAGAAGCTCATCGTAGCTAAACCGTCCCTCGTGAGTTTCGATGAGGAAGACCTCACCCCCTTCAGAGGTGCGCTGAATGAAGAGGAAAAGGAGAATGTAGGGCTTAGCCTGGCTGACGGCGACCAGTACGTCTTCCCTGGGCCGAACAAGATAGAACAGGGCTTGCCTCAGGTTTTCCGCTACCTCATCAAAGCTAGAGGCCTTGTCAAAGCTCCAGTTATGGACTAATACGTGCTTTATGGGGTAGTCTCTCTTTGGCGGTGAGGTTGACATTTTCTTCCTCCCTGGCTGCTGCGCTGCCTCAGAAACTGCGTTGCGGTGAGCTGGTTACATTTGTTGAGAATCTAATTAGCCTCCAGGCGAGGATTTCACACCCTATGCGTATATCCTGGCTGGGAAGGTAATCGGTGATGCTGCTGTCGAAGAGAAGACTGGCTGCAGGCGGAAACTCCTCGTCTCCCCGCTGCAGGACTATGGTTATGGAAACTCGGCTGAAGGGGCGGAGGACTACGGCTGCATCGCCGCGTTCTATCCTTTCGCCCCCCAACTTTTGAGCCGCTGGTATTAACAGCTCGGGCCTCTCGCCGAAGTGAGATAGAAGAGGTTGCACTGCCAATTGTGAAAACCTGGGGAAATAAGCCAGGCCTCCCGGCACTTGCTTGTAAGTGATGAGTTTGCCTGTAAGAGGGGTACCCTTTGCCAGGGTCAGATAGTGCAGTATTAAGGTTTTTTCCCTTCGTGGAACCTCTTCCTCGCTATCCTTAAGAAAAATATCACGGTCGGAGAGCGAGACCACATGCATCCGATTTAAGAAGTTGATAAATATCCTGCGGGAACCTGGGTCATATCGGGCACCACTTCTATGGCACTGTTCTTCTATATCGGTTATCTGGGCTAGCTCCTCCCAGGCAATCTTGTAAGGCCGCTCACCGTCGTAGATTGACAGAAGTTCCTCGCCAGACATGTTCTAAACTCTCAACTTTGATTCCAATCCATGGCTTATTTGGGCCAGGATTCGCCTGACGGACTGCAAGGCAGGTGAATCCTCAGGTAGCCCCAGCAGAGATTTTCCCGTCAAGTTATATTCCTTCACCCTGGGGTCAGGGTCTATCTTCCCTAAATAGTCCTGGTTCGCATTCCGTAGATAATCCTCCATCTCTTCGGTGAACCTATAGTTCCCTATCAAGTAGAGGTGATTGTAGTTAACTTTGAGCTCTTTGGTAATGGCCTTGACTCTCTCTATATGCTTTACGGATTTCTCGGAGGGATCTAAGAGTATGAATAGTTCATCTATATCCACCACCACCTTGCGGTTAAAATGCTCCAATCCGGCTGGTGAGTCTATCACCACCTCTTCATAGTCATTGGCCAGCAGGGGTATAAGGTCCTTGAGTACAGCATCTGGGCTGCAGTAGCACCCTACGGTGAATTTTGTTCCCAAACTGATGAAGTCAAAATCTGCTTCCCGATACAGGCAGTCGTGTTGGATTGCCAGCTGCAGTCGGTTAGACAGGAGTTCATAGCCTGTGCGAGCTGCTTTACTCTCCTCCATGATATCGTAAAGCGCACCTGAAATGGTCTTCTTCCCCTTCTCAACCAGGTCTATGCCGAGCATACTGGCCAGACTTTCATCGGGATCAAGATCTATGAGCAGCTTGGGCGATTTGAGATACCTGCTGGCCAGGGCTACAAAGCTGGACTTTCCTACCCCTCCCCTTCCCGTGGAAACGATTACTCTACCCATTCTTCCTCGATCCAGACTTGATTTGGTAGCCTGCCTTCACCAGAATCCTTTTGGCGGACTGCAAGGCAGGTGAGTTCTCAGGCAACTCCAGAAGTGATATTCCCTTCAGGTTATATTCCTCGACCCTGGGGTCATAGTCTACCTTACCGAGATATGTTTCGCCACTATTTTGCAAATACTGCTCTGCTTCCTCGTCGAACTCATAGTTTGCCACCAGGTAGAAGTGATTATACTTAATTCCTACCTGGCTCATAATTTCTTTGATTCTCCCTATATGTTTCAAAGATTTCTCCGAGGGGTCGGAGATGACGAATAGGTCATCTATATCCGAGACTATATTCCGGTTCAGGTGCTCCACCCCGGCTGGCGAATCTACCACTACGTTGGTATAGTTCTTGGCCAGCTTAGGGATGGTTTTCCTGAGCAGCTCATCTGGAGGGCAATAGCACCCTTCGGTGAGCTTCGTTCCCAGGGTGATGAGGTCGAAGTCTATATCCTCATATAAGCAGTCGCTCCACAGCAGGGATTCCATTAGCTCCTGCGTGGTCACCGACACGCTCCCCCCTCTCCGTCTTGTCTCTATAACATCATATAGCGCTTCTGAAACCGTTCTTTTTCTTTCCTGGTGGAAATCCGCCCCAAGCATGTCAGCTAAGCTAAGATCGGGGTCAAGGTCAATGAGAAGTGTGGGGGGCTTCAAGTATCTAACGATCAAGGCCACGAAGGTTGACTTGCCTGCTCCTCCCCTTCCGGTGGAGACAATCTTTCGAGCCATCTAGCCCTCGCTTTCTTTTATGGCTTTGGCCACTGCCTTCTCTTTGGCGGCAGAGTCCTCTGGGGGAAGAGCGCTAATTGGGGACAGCTTTATTACCGCATTATACTCCGGAGGGCAGACATCCAAGCAGGTACCACAGCCAACGCATTTTTCCTGGTCAATATGTTTTACCTTCCCTGCCCCACCCTCGATCGCTTCAGTGGGACAGGTAAGGACGCAATGCTCACACGACCTATCGCATTTATCTGGGAGAATATAATAAGCTGTCAGGTTGGGGCACACTTTGGCCGGGCAGCGCTTCTCTAGAATATGGGCTTCATATTCATCTCGAAAGTAGCGTATGGAGGTGAGAACGGGATTGGGCGCTGTTCCCCCCAGGGCGCAGAGGGATCCGGCCTTGATATCCTCTGCCAATTCGAGGAGGAAGTCAATATCTTCCGGCTTTCCTTCTCCGTTGGTGATGCGCTCCAGAACCTTGAGCATCTGCAGGTTGCCCACTCGGCAAGGAGTGCACTTGCCACACGATTCCTTGGTGGTGAAGTCGAGGAAGAAGCGAGTCGCGTCAACGACACAGTCGTCCTCGTCCATGACGATGAACCCTCCCGAGCCCATCATTGAGCCGATCGCAGTGAGTGAGTCAAAGTCTATCGGCGTATCCTGCAGGCTCGCTGGAATCATACCTCCTGAAGGACCTCCAATCTGTACCGCCTTAAATTTTCTATCATCAAGAATCCCACCACCGATATCATAAACTATCTCATGTATTGTTGTCCCCATAGGCACTTCAGTGAGTCCAGAGTCTTTGATCTTGCCCGCCAGACTGAACAGTGCCGTCCCTTTGCTCTTTTGGGTGCCGATGGAAGCGAACCAATCTCCTCCGCGCTGAATTATCAGGTGGACATTAGCAAAAGTCTTTACATTGTTCAAAACGGTGGGTTTGCCCCATAATCCTGATTCGGCTGGGTAAGGAGGTCTTGGCCTGGGCGTGCTGGTCCTTCCTTCAACCGCGGCCATGAGTCCCGTTTCTTCGCCGGAGACAAAGGCACCAGCTCCGGCAGCTATATTGATGCGAAAGCTGAAACCACTGCCGAGGATGTTATCTCCTAAGAGGCCTAGCTCTTCCGCTTGCCTCAAGGCGGCCCTGACCCGCTCTATGGCCAAAGGATACTCAGCCCGAATATAGATATAGCCCTCCTTGGCTCCTATAGCATAACCGGCAATGATCATTCCCTCTATAACCTGCTGCGGGTCACTCTCCAAAACAATTCGGTCCATGAAAGCCCCTGGGTCGCCCTCATCAGCATTACAGACTATATATTTTGGGGTGGCAGAATAGCCATGGCAAATTTCCCATTTTAGCCCGGTGGGGAATCCAGCGCCGCCCCGCCCTCGGAGTCCTGATCTCTTAACTTCCTCAATGATCTCCTCGGGCTGCATCTTCAAAGCCTTCTCCAATGCCCTGTAGCCCTCGTTGGCCAGATAGTGGTTTATGTTCTCCGGGTCAATATAGCCGCAGCGACGCAACACAAGGCGAAGTTCCTTTTCGAATCGAGGAATTTCTGGAATGTAGGGAGCTTCTCCTTCGGCTCCTACTTCAAATGTGCCCAGGGCGAGTTCTAGACAGGGGTCATCACCGATGACATAGCCTTCTACCAGGCGGGGGACGATTTCCGGAGCCACGTTATGGTACACCACACGAAGCGAGTCAGGCTTGGATATAATAACCAGTGGTTCAGCGTAGCACAACCCCATACAGCCAACCTGGATGACCTTAGCCCCGATATTTCGGTGCTCCAGTTGGTCTTCAAAGGCTTCGACGACCTCCATAGCACCGGCTGCCCGGCCACAGGTGGCTGTGCCGATGAGGATATGGGTGCTATTCTGCAGAGCTTCCCACTCCGTTCTTGCACGGTTCCTCACTTGCTCGAAGGTCATCTTAATTCACCGAGGTTCTTGCCAGATGGGCGCTTAGCCGAACGGGGGTTTACCGTGGGATCTCCTCTTCCTCCGGGCGCTCTCTTTCGATCTCCTGCCTGTAAGGCACCAGGACTTCGTCCACCTTAAAGGGCGTCATCCTGGCATATATCTTATCTCCCATTTTTATCGCTGGGGCTCTGTCGCCTATCCTCACTACCGGCGCCAGCATGCAGCATCCCATGCAGGCCACCCTTTCCAGGCTGAAATTGCCATCCTCGGTGGTCTCCCCCACCTTGATTCCAAGCTCACGCTCAAATTCCTCCAGGATAAGCTTACCCCCCCTTAGATGACAGGCAGTTCCCAAGCAGACCTGAATGGGATACTTTCCTATAGGTGTGAACCGGAATTGGTTATAGAAGGTAGCAACCGAATAGACCTGAACTGCCGGTATTCCCAGGAAACCCGCCAGCTCCTCCAAGGCCTCTCTGGGAAGATATCCCAGCTTCCCCTGGATCTCCTGCAGCAGAGAGATTAAATTTTTCCTATCCTTCCTATCTGGAGTTAGAATCTCCTTCAGCTGCTCGCTTAGAGATTCCTCTTTCTTCACTCTGGGGTGGCCTTCCCTGCAGCTATCTTTTCCTTAAGTTCCTTAACATATTTAGGAAGGAAAGCTCCTATCCCGGTCGCCTCTCGTGGGCCTATCGTCACCTCCCATTTCCAGTCCAAGGCTTCCATTGTCTCGCCTGAAATCCTGGCTATCCTTCCCGGCAAGACCAACTGTCTATGCCTCACACGCTCTTCAATCCCGCATTTTTTAACCAACTTGGCTACCGTGTCGCCGCTTATCTTCCCTGCCGCCCAGCCAGTGAGGACGCCAAGGCCCTCCGCATCCTGCACCAGGAGGAATGCGGGTATCTTGGTGGACTCGATCGCCGAGGAGACAACGAAATAGGTCAAGGCCCAGTTGGAGGTGAAAAGAACCGGGGATTCTTCACCGGGCTCTCCTATCTCGTAGTACTTCTCCTCCACCGCCATAGGAAAGCGGGGATCGGTGTAGATGTTAAGCCGCTGCACCAGGAGCGGAAGCATATAGTTCGGGTTGAGGTCGGAGAGAACAATGATGCCCGCATATTTGTTTACGTATAAAGAGGCCATCAGCATTTCCTTCAGCGGATCATCCTTAACCATGAAGCAGGGAAAGGCAATCGTAGGATAGCCAAGCGGCCTGAACGTTTGCTTTATGGTTGCCCGGCGAATGAGGGTCTGATCTCTTATGCCCTCCAGCATGCTCTTAGAGCCGGGGTCTAGCACCAGATCCTCGATGCCGGAGGCCTTTAACTTGGTGGTTAGGGGTATCAGCCCTTCTACGCTTTCAGCCCGAACCCCTACCGGGGTAGGTTTCTCCTTAATTTTGGGGATTGCCGCCTCTATGTTCTCCTGGGTTATGGGATATATCAGCGGCTGTCTATCAGCGCAAATATCCCTGGCGGCAAATAAGGCCTCCATATCGTCTGAGATTAGAGCCAAGGGCAAATCGGTTGACTCATGGATTTTCTTCACCACGGCTACAAACCTGGACCCATCTCCCGACTCGAAGTAAGGGGCCAGAAGGTCTGCCCGCAATGTCAGTCCTACCCAGGGATATTGCACCTCCTTTATCTTCCTCAGCTTCCCCTCAATAGCTTCATCGCTCTCCCTATCGGACACCAGCAGGGCAATTCCCGGCTGGTGAATAAAGGTCTTTTCGTGGCGGTAGACTACCTCTTCATTGCCGATCTCGAGCTTATTTTCCCCACCCCCTATGGTAACGAGCCTCATGGGCGGGGTCAGGAGCTCCTCTATTTGTGCTCTTGCCTCAGGGGAAAGGTGGGGACACTTATCCAGCGTCGTCCCTCCCGAGGCCAGCTTCATAGCAAAAGCGAAACAGGTAGGGAAGCCACAATCACGACATGGCTTCCTATTAGGAAGCAGCTTTACAAGTTGAGAGCCAGAAATCGGCATGTCTTACCTCCTTGAGCCAATTTTTACGTAGGAAGTTCGACCTCTCCCATTAGCCAGGGGTGTTTATGTTCATCCAGCCAGCTCAGAAGCTCATCGGTATTGCTCACATCTTCCTCGGTGGCGATCTTATCCCAGAGACCCTTGGCCTCAATAACCTGGCGGTACCTTTCCTTTATTTCTTTAGGCATCCAAACCACCCGGTGAAGTCCACCATCCGCCTGGATGAACTTGGGCGACCTTATTTGCTCCAACCCAGTCCCCAGCCTCCCCTCCACCTGCCTCCCCCCAGCGGTTTCACCAGCCATGTGGGAGAAGGTCTCCCCGATTACGGTGAGGCCCTTGTATTCCCGGTGGACTATCCCGAAGGCATCCACCTCGGGGATGTAGTAGACGATGGCCTCGAAGCAACCGCAGGAGGTGTGCGGATGCTCAAAGGCGCTGTAGAGATAGACTCGATCGTAGGTTCCCATTGATCTTTCGTATTCTACCTTGTTTGCGCCGGTGTACTCACCCTTTATAGGGTCTATGAGCTCTCCTTTAGGTATGGCAAATATGGGTCCTTCAGGGTCTATCTTAGCGGCTGCCCGGCCGTCAAACCAGTTTATGGCGCCGCAGTTGGCGATCCGGTTTGGAGTGATGATGGAGACGTGCGTGGGAGCAAAGCTCTGGCAAAGAACGCAGCCGTAGAAGGTGTCCACATCCTCATCATTTAGCCCGCGGGCGCGCTCATCTCGTTTCTCCCAGGCCTGCCACACTTCGGGGAAGGTTTTCTCCACCACATCCGGGTCGGTGATGAGGGTAGCCTGTATTTTTTCGATGATGGGCAGCTCTGAAGTAAACAGGAAAATAAGTATATCACCATATTCTCTCAAGGTGTTCCAACCTCTTTTGCTAGCATCCTTGTTGAGCCTGATCCAGGTAGCGTCCCTCTGATTCATGTGGTACCAGCCCTGAATATAATTGGTGAACATGTGAATTCGACGCTCGAGGATTCCCATGGCGTCCTCATCAACCTCGGCGCCGGCAACCTCGATTATGATGCCTATGGGGTAGCTTCCCGGCTGAAGCTCATTAAGGTCGGGGCCGATGATCTCCACCTTCTCATTCTCAATTTTATCTGGATCCTTCATTCTTACGTGCTCAAACTTCCGAGCTACCTTAGGACCACCGAATTCGATCCACAAGTCTTGTTTTCTTACGGTCTCACCTTCGTACTGCGGACCGATATCTGAGTGCCATCCTTCCATTCCCATTCCTACTGCTCCTTTCCTGCAGGTTCCGCCTGCAAATTATTTATCAGATTCTCCAGGAAGGTTTTCCACTGCACGTCCTTCCTGAAATTGGTAAGAGAATAATCGGCATGAGGGAAGTAATACTTATCGAGGGTCATAGTTTTTAGATGCTTATAGGCAAAGTGCTTGAGGACGGAGAGGCACTGCTCCTCCAGATCACTACGCACGCCGAGAAAGATAACCAAGTCATGATTCCCTTCCTTCTTCACTCCGGCCCAATCAGGGTCCTTGAGCGCATTTACTATCTCCACCACATCGTAAACGCTCTCCGGAGTGACCCCTAGCTCTACCATCTTTCCCTTGAGGTGCGAGGTGGCGCACACAGGAATCCTAGCAGCCTTAGCTATTTCCAAGGCATATTCTAAGGCGAGCTTTCCATCAAGTGACCATTCGAGTAGTTTCCCACCAAGGATGAGCAGGGGCCTCTTGGCCTTCAGAATCAGGTTAGCGCATTGTGCTGGATCCTCCATTATCCTGCCGGCCTTTATGCCGGTCAGGACATTCACCCGATGAAGGGGTACCACTGCCATTTTCTTCCTCCTTTAACTGTTCGAATCAATTAGTGAATGACTGCCTCCAGCTTAACCTTAGTGGGATAGGTCCCGATGAGAGTGGGCAGACCCACCGGTTCCTTCGGTTGCCAGCCGATCTTCTGCAGATAGGGCGTCACCTCTTTCCGGTAAACTAGTGGAATATCGGGAGTCCGGCGGATGAAGAGATGAAGATCCTCTGGAAGCCCCCCTCCCATATATTTCTTGTACAGGGAGATGTAGTGATTAAGCTTTATTGACCTCCCCTGAGGGGTGTCATTCTTACGTATGCAGAGCTTGGGAATCATTACCATGGCCTTTTCCTTTGTCTCCGCTACATAGGCCAGATGCTCCGGAGAAGGCTCCCCACTATCCACCAGCTCCTTCTTGCGAGCGTCCATGACCGTCCAGTCATCCTCCTCCTTACGTGAGAGATAAAGTCGGCGATATTTGGAGGAATGAGGCCCTAGAAGCACTGGCACGCCCAGTCGGTTGAACCCGGTCCCAATCGAGGCTGCTTTCTGAGACATGGCTCCCCAGGCTATGCCACAGGCTCCTACTCGATTGAGGACGTAGTCAGCCATCACCTCATAGTTGGCTCTCAGAGGGAGAGCAGCGAAAATATTGGCTATCTTTATCGCTGCTCCGGAGATATGGGCGTTGGAGACGCAGGAGCCGATGTTCACCACCCCACCGGCATCAAAATCTGGAGGATATTTTTCATAGACCGTGCGGCCCTCATCGTCCTTCATCATTCCGGCCACCATGGCGGCGCAGCCGGTAAGGGTAACGATGTACTTGCGTTTGGCGAACTCATCCACCATTTCAGCTATATCCCTTATGTCGGGGTAATTGGAACAGCCGACGAAGGCCAGAACTCCGGGGATCGTCCCCAGGGTTATCGGGGCCCCTACATTGCGTATCTCCGTATCCATTACCGGACCACGCCCGGCCCTCACCTTCCAGGTCTCCTTGCTGGCCGCCACCTGCATTATCTTAAAGATGGGGACCTTATTAGGGCATTCCTGCTCGCACTTTCCGCAGCCAATGCATAGGTTAAAAAGCTCTCTGATAGGGTCGAAATTGCCTTTAGCCACCTCGACTATCCCATCTCCAATGGAGAAGAGATTCGGGCAGACGCGCTCGCATATGCCGCAGTTGGTGCACTTCTTGGCCAGCTCCACAGCCTCTTCATCAGATATCCACTCTTTTCGTCGGTCAGGGGCAATCTTTACCGCTACCTTGGCCGCCACCTCGGCCGCTTTCTTGGGCTCTAGGATGGCAAAATTCTCCTTGTTGTCCACCATGCGCTTTACAATCTCATCTGGGTTCTCCTCGGTAACATCCTCCAGGCCATACATGGCCTTATCCAGGGTGGCAATGACACGTGAATCAACCGCTGAAGCTTGCTGGGGGGTATCAACTCGAATGCATTGCTCATCGGTCAGGATTACATCGGCAATGCCGCTCTTGATGAAGAAAAGCTCCCTGGAAAGAGGTCCAATGATCTTTGCCCTATCGGAATACCTGGTCGTCTCCAGGGCAGTGCAGCATATCCCGGCAACCTCCACCTTGTCATAGAGGTTATTCTCCCTTAAATAATCGATCACAGTAGTTGAAGTTGCGGGATTATGCCCTACCACTAGGATCACTGGCTTTGTCTTATCCACCGAGCCCCACCCCATGTCCACCAGGGGGGTGTCGGCCACCGAGGTGGGGAAATTGAAGCCCACGATCTGGGCCACATCGGCCACCTCCATTCCCACATGGTCGAGCATGCTGGCATGAAGGGCCTTTGATTCATAGTCCAGATAGCTTCCCTCCTGTCCGAAGTGGGTTGAGTCCAAGAGGTGGGTAATTTCCTTATAGACATATTCGACGGCGATCTTAAGGTCGCCCAGGGTCTCCGGCTTAAGTCCCAGAACCGTCCTTATATTTGGACACTCGAGTTCAATAAATGTGCCCAGGTCTATCTTCCTGTCCGGACCATACTTATCGATCAGGTACTCCACAATGTGCCCTGCATGACCCGCATGGGCCGAGCATCCCATGAGGCAGGCCAGCAAAATAATCCTCGCCTGCTGGGTGGCAATGTCCAAGCCACAGGCCCCTCGCCTGCCCTGGCTAAGGTCACATTTACCATAGGTACAAAGACAACAAAGGTCACAGAAGGGGGCATACCAGGGCTTATAGGTCTTGAGCAGTCTCATATCCCAGTTTCTGAGGTCGGGGACCTCCGGCATTGGAGTGGGGCCAACTGGCTCCCAGGGGACCTCTGCCTTGATAAGCTTTCGAACCTCCTCTTCCTTTTTGCTCAGTTTTTCAGCTACTTCTGCCATTGTTTTACCTCACTTTCATACATTTCCTTTACCAGTTTTATGGACTTAAGATGCCTATGGGTCAGGATATTTGCCCCCGCAGTGAGAAGAGAGAGCGAAGTCATCGCTTCCCAGAGTATGCCCTGCTCTTCGCTCTCCCTGGCCTGCTTTGTTCTCCAGACCTCAGTGGCGAAATCAGCAATAAGGGGCATCTGTGTCATCTGGTCCTTAATGATCTCTCCCAACTGCTTTACCCTCTCCATGAGGCTGTAAGTATATTCTATCCCGTAACCCAGTGCGGGTGATAAGGGGTCAATGACGATGCGCTCCAGAGGGAAGAAATGGCCCAGTTTGACATTCAATTCCTTGAGCAGGTTGATGTCCATGGGGGTTTGTGCGCTGGCAAGGAGCCCGTGATCCAGAATCGCTTTTCCTACTACCTCATAGTTCTCCTTTTGCACTGGTCCTATGAGATAATTCATGCCCTCAACCGCTTCACAAACTGCCGGAAGAACCTTAGCGTCTTTGTCCGGGTCACCGGAGCCATAGATGATCAGGGGGAGACTTGTTGCCTCGGCCACCCTTTTGGACACCTCAGCCGCCTTTTCGGGAGGTGAGTCCTGATCCGCTGGGTCAGTGCTTAGGAGGTAAAGTTGTATTGCATCTACATAGTCAAATTCCTCCACCTTCTTGGCCCACTTGGCCGGATCAGGCAGCACATCCTTGAAGGGCTCATAGAGGAAGTCGGGCAGGTCCTCAGACGGTTCCCGGTCAAGGATCTGCAGGGCAAATACGGGTGGGTTGGGCCATGAACCTTCATCAAAAAAATGGAAGGGCAAGATATTTTCCCCTCCAATGGCTACGGTTTTCCCGCCAGGTTTTCCCAGAGTTATTACAGGTATCACTCCGGTGTTAGACTCAATTGGCGCTTTATATTCCACTTCTCACCTCCTTACTCCAGCCAGGCATCGGAATATAGAACCTCGCCGGTGAGGACCCTGGCCGTTTTCACATAATCAACTTCTTTCCGAGAGAGAGAGGAAAGGTCTATCTCCTCTCCATCCATGACCTTATAGATCAGATCGACTATGTCCGGTAGCTCACCCCTGATCAGGCTCATGAGCTCCTTATCCAAAGGATCAGCGATGGCGGAATAAAGCCCATACCTTTGTAACATTACCAGATAGGTGCGATTAAGCAGTGGCCGGAGTTCCCTCGGCGCCCCATTGGATATATTTGAGAGACCTACCGTTGATTTGATCCCGGGCAAAACTTCAGGGATGATCTGGATGAACTCTAGGGATGCCTTAGCAAAGCGCTGCCCTTCACCAGCGGTGCTGACGGGCAAGATTATGGGGTCAACCCAGATGTCCTCGTTGGGAATCCCAAGTTCGTTTGCATAGGCCACTGTATCCATAATGCTCTCGGTCTTCAATTCGACATCCGGGGGCATGCCCTGGTCATTGATCACTGAAATAATGACATCGCAGTTATATTTTTTGGCCAGGGGAAGCATTTGTTCTCTCGAATCTTTCTTCCCCGAAGCGGAGTTAATCAAAGGCCTCTTCTTACACAGAGGGAGCCCAGCTTCCATAGCTATAGTGTTCATGGTATCGAGGGACAGAGGTAAATCGGTGACTTCTTGAACCGTGTTTACTGCCCATTGTATGGTCTCTTCGGGGTTTTTGGTCAGGGGACCGAGGTTCAGGTCTAGATAATCGGCCCCGGCCTCAGCCTGGGCTAGAGCCAAATCCTGAATTACCTTGGGGTCACGTGATTTTACAGCCTGATTTACTGCCTTGGCTATGATGTGTATGTTCTCACCAATGATTATCATGGCCCCTCCAAGCTTTTAATCCACCAAGCTTATTATACTATTATAAGAGTGCTTGGGTGTCAAACCCCTCCTTGAATACCAGAGCGCCGGTAGGGCAAACCTTAACACACTCGCCACAGTTTTGGCAGCCAGATTCGGCGAGGGGCACATCTCCAAATGTAGTGACTATTCGCCTAAAGCCCCGATAGGCAAAGTCGATAATTCCCAGTCCAAGTTT
Source organism: uncultured Dehalococcoidia bacterium (assembly GCA_964548795.1). Lineage (GTDB taxonomy): Bacteria > Chloroflexota > Dehalococcoidia > SZUA-161 > SpSt-899 > CAZYDA01. The sequence goes on from CAZJSO010000006.1 coordinate 18,389, forward strand.
CTCCCGACATACCCAGACACACCTGCCACAGAGCACGCACTTGTTCGGGTCGCGAATGAACGCCGGGCTGCTGGAGTCCACCTCGAGGTCACGCAGAACCTTGCTGAAACGTTTGGTGTTGAGCTTTACGCCCAGATGTTTGGCCACCTGCTGAACTTCGCAACTGCCGCTCTTGGGACAGTGAGCGCAATCCACGGGCAGGGTGGACAGGAGTAACTCCAGAAAGGTGCGGGCCAACTTTGAGGCCTTGGGCCCCTTGGTGTTGACTACCATCCCCTCCTCGACCGGTGTGGTGCATGCCGTAGCCGGTTTAGCCCGGCCCTCTATCTCCACGAAGCAAAGGCGGCAGGCAGCGAGGGGTTCCCGGGCCTCTCGTATGGCACAGAGGTTGGGTATGTAAATGCCGTTATCAAGGGCAGCCCACAGTACCTTCTCGCCTTCCCTAGCGGTTATCCTCTTGCCATCAATGGTCAGGGTAACGGTCCTTGTCCCTACCCCTGAGCTAGACATAATCCCTATCAAAAAGAAAGGGGGATATTCTCCCCCTAAAATTTAAAAGTCTTGCCCCCAATTGCTACCTCTTTCACAACCGCACCAATTATAGCATCTTCATTTCGGGTTGTTAAGTCAGGAAGGCAGCTATTACCCCAGTGAGGAATATACCGTCGAACACCCCCGCCCCGCCAATGCTCAGTATGCCTACTGCTGGAAGGTCAGCCAAGTGCAGGAGATCAGCCCCAATGAGAGTTCCGAAGACTCCGGAGACGTAAGCCACTGGAGCGGCATTCCTTCCCCGGGTGAGGATAAGGGCCACGGCAGCCGAGGCCAGGGGGGTGATGAAGAAGGGCATGGTGATGCCCACTCCCCGTACTGGGGTAGCTATTAGGTAGGAGATAAGCGTTATACTGGCCACGCCCACCAGGGCCTTTACCAGTCCTGCCCGGCGCAGAACGTAGAGGGCCAGCACAGAGGGTATGATGCAGCCACCGAGGTTCAGCGCTATTACTCGCCCGGCGAGGGGTGGTGGATGGAGGTAGAAGGTAGGTGGTGGGGTGGGAAAGTCATGCCACACGGGAATATTTATAAAGCTTCCCAGAAGGCAAAGGACGAAGACGAGGAGAACTGCCCAGGGTGGGACACCTAACTTGACAAAGGAGATGGTGACCAGGCGGAAGAAGAGAAACACCGCCAGCAGCGGAAGAAAGAGGAGGAAAAGCAGGAACAGTAGGCCAAATATCACCAAATAAGCCTAGCATAAAAACCGAAGCCGGGCAACCTTCCTAACGGTGTCTGAGTCTATCGGCCAGACTGTAGACCACCGGGATCACCAGAAGGGTGAGCAGAGTGGATGAGAAGAGGCCCCCGATCACCACCACCCCCAGGGTGGCCCCCATGAGGATGCTCTCCTCGCTTTCAAGCGCCAGCGGCACCATGGCGATCATGGTGGTGAAGGCGGTCATCAGGATCGGCCGAAGCCTGATTCGGCCTCCTTCAAGTAGCGCCTCATGGGTGTTCCAGCCGCTTCTCCTAAGGTCTCCCACGAGGGAGAGCAACACAATGGCATTGGTGAGGACTATGCCCACGAGCATAAGGAGGCCCATTAGTCCGGAGAGGTCAAGCGGTCGCCCGCTGATGAGCAGGGCCAGCACGGCGCCAATTGAAGCGAGAGGCAGGCTTACCAGGATAACAAGCGGGTCAAGAAAGGAGCGGAGGAAGAGAGCCATGACCAGGTAGGCCAGCAGAATGGCCACGCCGATGGAGACATACATTTTGCCGAAGGAGAGCTCCATCTCCTCCTTTATGCCGCCCAGCTTGGCCTGAACTCCGGGGACGTTAAGCCGGTCTATCTTCTGCCCTATCAAACGGATGGTTTTCCCCACATCCTTGGCCGTGATGTTCCCGCTTATCCAGGAGGCCAGCCTGCCATCCACACGCTGGATGTTGTTGGGCCTCTCCGCCAGCCTGATTTTGGCCACTTCCCCCAGGGGGATCGGCGTAGGCCAGCCGACCAAAAGGCCCTGGGCAGTTTGGGGGTCCTTGAGCTTGGTGGCCAGACCTTGGAGGAAGAGAGCATAGTCCTCTCCGCCGAGGTTGGCCTGGCCCACTTTCCCGCCATGCATCACCAGGAAGAGCTGCCCTTTTAGTTGCTTCAGCTCCTCTGGCCGCAGGCCCAGGCTGACTAGCTTGGCCACATCTGGCTCGAAATCCAGTTTGGGCTCAAAACTGGCAAACTTGGCCTCTAGATTGGTTACTCCTTGCATCTGCTGGAGCTCTCCCATGAGCTTGTGGGTGGCTTGGGCCAGGCTTTCAAAGTTATCTCCCTGAATAAAGATGCTGAGACCCGAGGAGGTCATCTCCCCTGCTAAAGCCTGCCCGGTCACTACCTTGATCCGAGCCCCTTTTATTTGAGAGCAGTAAGCTTGAAGCTCACTGGCCTTCTGGTTCATGTCTGACTTTGGATCAAGGTAAGCTATCACGGTAGCTGTATTCGACCCCCCACCCGTCAGAGCCTTTATTCCCCCTAGAATGGAGCGGGAGACCCCGGCAATGGTCCGATAGCGCCTGACTTCCGGATCCTGGCCCAGGAAGCTTTCCACTTTTTTGGCCATCCCACAGGTTTCCTCCACGCTGCTTCCCGGCGGAAGGGTAACATCGGCCTGGACAAGCTTCTCGCTTGTGCTAGGTATGAAAGACGTCCCCACCGCCGGGATTAGAAGCAGGCTGCCGAGGAAGAGAACCGCTGCTATCCCCAGGGTGAGAGCTCGGTGGCCTAGAGTCCAGCGAAGCAGGTGAAGGTAGAACCGCTGGTACCAGTTCCCCGGGGCTCCCTCAAGCAGCTCTTTTCTCTTCCGTGGGTGAAGGAACCCGGAAAGGGCTGGCACCAGGGTGATGGCTATGAGCAGGGAGGCCAGCAGGGCGAAGATTATGGTGAGGCCGAAAGGCACGAAGAGCTGGCCGACCAGCCCACCCACGAAAAAGAGCGGGACAAAGATGACCACCGTGGCCAGGGTGCAGGAGGCTATAGCGCTCCCCACCTCTCTCACTCCACCAATGGCAGCCTCCCCAAAGTCCTTCCCCTGTTGGAGCCGGCGGTAAATTGCCTCTAGGACCACGATGCTGTCGTCAATCAACCGGCCCACGGCGATGGACATGGCACTCAGGGTGAGGATGTTGAGCGTTATTCCTGTAGCTCGCAGGCATAAGAATCCAATGAGCACCGATAGAGGGATGGAAACGGCCAGAATGAGGGAAGCCCGGAAGGCCAGGAGGAAAAGGAAGACCACCGCAACGGCCAGCAGCATTCCCGTAATCACATCCCGCTTTAGGTGACTCAAGCTGCGCTCGATGAGCTCTGACTGATCTAGTGCCTTGACCAGCTTCAGGCCCTTTCCCAACCTAATGCCCCCCGCTTCTTCGAGCACCGCCCGGGCTACCTTTACCGTGTTGGCCTGGGAGTTCTTCCAGACGCTTATGGTGACGCAGGGCTGGCCATTGAACCGACTTATTCCCGACCCCGGGGGAAGCCCAAACCCCACTTGGGCTACCTTTCCTAGGCTGACTCCCCCTCCTAGAGGGGCTGCCTCGAGCTGCGCCAGAGACTTGAATTTACCCTTGGTAAGGACGTAGAGGAGCTGCGAGGTGGAAATGTGTGACTGGACAAGCTTTTGGGGATCGGGGGAGATGAGCACTGAGGGCCGGTCACCTCCCTCCACTGCCACATCATAGACTCCAGGGGCCATCTTCAGCCGGGGAACGATCTGCTCCAGGGCAATAGCTTTTAGCTCGGCTGGGGGCAGATTCCCCGTCAGGGCCAGCTCCACCACCGGCATCATATTGATGTCTATGGGGAAGACCAGCGGGTTCTCCTCTATCTCCCGGCTTTTTTGCGGAAGTTGGGAAACTTCGGGGGGAAGCTCGGGAGCCAGAAGCTTAAGCCTTTGCCTGAGGGTGGAGTTCACCCGGTCCATGTCGGTGCCATATTCGAACTGAGCCAGCACCAGGGACATCCCGTCGAGCGAGGAGGAGAGCAGGTGCTTGAGGCCAGGGAGATCGGAGAAGACTCCCTCCACCGGGGTGGTCACCCGGTTCATCACCTCCTCCGGCGAGGCCTGAGGATAAACGGTTACCACGGTGGTCATGGGCAGCTCTATGTTGGGCAGGAGTTCCGCCTTCAGGGTAAGCGTGCCCCAGATGGAGGCGCCGCTAATGAGGGCCACCAGCAGGAAAGTAAGCCAGCGTCTTTTCAGAGCTATCTTAGTCAGCCAGCTCATGCCACGACCTCCTTTCATTCCCCGAGGTCTTTATTCCTCGTCCTCTTCAGGCACTTCACCTTTGAGCATTTGCTCATAGCGGGAGATGAGATTCATGGCCTTGGTTAGAAGCTCCGCTGCTGATTCTGCCTTGGCCAGGATTAAGACCCTTCTTTCGTGGCCGCCGAGGACCAGCAACTTACTGGAGGGATTAAGCCCAAAGTCCCGGCGAGCCTCAATGGGGATGACTACCTGCCCTCGCTCCCCAAGCGTGGCCACCCCGTAAAACTTGGGGGCCAATTCCTCCAGCTCCACAGACTTGGTCATCATCGCTCCTTGTGCTTTGATATGACTAATCAATTTTATCATACATTTCGTACCCCGCCAAGGCATGGCCTTCTGGCTTAGATGTGGCCGGGGATTATGGGGCTGGGTGGTATCCCTGCCGTCTCTCTCGCCTTCGTTGCAGAAGGTCGACAAAGGCCTCGAGTCGCGTAACCAACGCTCCTTTGGTCAATTGTTCATCGAGCACCAGGGTGAGCACGGGGGGTTGTGGTGAGGTTCGGGGCAGGATTGCTTGGGCAATGGTCTCGGGCATGCAGGTGAAGGGCACCAGATGCACCACCCCATCCAGCTCCCCGGCCGCCATTATTTTCTCGGCCACGGATTCCAGGCCATGGCCTCCCACATCCCGCTTGAGGTAGGGCTGAGCAAATTTTTGTAGCTTGCGTTTCTCGCGGCGGAGGAAATCGAGGTAAGCCAGGGGCCTGGTCCATTCCGAGAGGAAGGTGGTACGGCTGCGCTGCACTTCTACCCCCAGTTTCCCCAGCTCTACCTCCAGGTCGAGGTTGAGGAATTTTTCCGCTATAACATATATCTCTCCGATGATCCGTACCTTTAGAGGATGGGGACTGGACTCCCGGGGAACTTGGTGCAGCTTCTTGGAGTACTGCTTGGCCACTTGCCTTAAGGAAGCAAGGTCGCTGGCTTCATCGATTTCCTGAATTGCTTCTTGGTATACGTGGTCAGCCAGGCCCTTCTCAAGTTCAATCGGCCGGAGTTTTTCCAGCTCTCGCTCCAGCCCATCCAAAAGCCGAAGCTTGGCTATGCCAAGACGGTAGGCGGCGAGGGCCTTAGACCAGGGAGAGTTGTTGGTGAACTCCTTCACCGCCCGCAGCACCTGGAGTGGATTCTTCCCTGAGCTTTCATAGGTGAGAAAGCGGAACTTATACCCCAGGTCACGCAATATCTGCTCCTGCACCCGGTTGTAATAACCCATGCGGCAGGCATCAAAGCTACTCGCCATAAAAAGGGAGTCTGCCCCCTGCTCCAGAGATTCGATGAAGCTCCCTAGGATGGTCTTGAAAGGCAGACAAACGAACTCCGGGGAGTAGCGAGCACCCAGAGAAAGGGTGTGGTGGGTAACCTTGGGGGCCAGGAGCTCTATTCCCAGCATCCGGGCCGACTGCCGGAAAGCTGCGGGGACATTGCCCATAGGGGGTATGCCCATCAGCTTAATCCGGCCCTTTTCCTCAGCTTTGAAGAAGAAGCTCTTGACTTTCCTCTCCGCGGCTCCCCGAACCAGGTCGATGAAGGCCTCGAGACGGGTATTTATGGCTGAGTCCCCCCGGTGTTGGTCTAAAACCAGGCTCAGGAAAGGCTTGCCCCACCTCCTGGCCTGCCTTTGAACCACTTCTACCATCAGCGAATCTGGACCACAGCCAAAAGCCAGTAGTGCCACCACCCCATCTACCTTATTCCGCAGATAATATTCCCCTGCTCCTATCACCTCCCCTTCGTAAGTCCAGTAGGGTCTTCCGGATACCTCCCACACCAACCTCTCCAGCTCCTCCTGTGCCACCTGCAGGGGAAAGAGAACCCTGGCACCCATTCGGTGGAGCTTCTCTACTGCGCCATGGTTAACCCAGTCATCGTGTAGGAGATAGGGATGACCGATCAGGGCTATGTTTAAGAGGGCCCCGAGGTCCTCTCCCCCGGTTACCTCCTGCCCCAGAGACTTCTGCATTGCCTGGGGTGGTGGGAGGCGGCGGAGAAGCTCTTTATAGCCCCGGTGGACGCTCAGCGCCCGCTTGACCGCCATTTCCACCTTCAGGGGGCTTCGAGTGAATGTCCTCGCCAGCCGGTAAATTTGTTGGTAGAGCTGCTTCTTCCCCAGGCTCAGGTCTATGTCCGGCTCCAGAAGCTCAGGGCAGCCGGGCACGCTTGCCCGGACGATGTCAGGCAGTCCGATAAATTTGGGACAGTTGTATACCTTAGGCTTCAAACTGCGGATTGCAGGGGTGAAGAGGAGGTCGCACTTATCCGAAAGATGGGCTACATGTCCGCAATAGACCTTCACTGGCAGGCAGATGTCCGCTGGAACCAGCTCGCAGCCAAGGTCGAAGATCTGGCTATCGGTTGGCGGCGAGCTAACCACCTCGGCCCCGAGGGCCTCGAAGAAGGCCTTCCACATAGGGTAATACTGGTAATAGAGCAAGGCCCGGGGAATGCCAATGCGCAGCACTCTGCCTTATTATAGGGGAAAAAAGGGGCAACCGCACCCTGAGGGAAGCAACTTAAGGCCGATTTCTGCTATAATTGGAGCGATGAGCCGGAGAATAATTTCCTTTGACCTTACCGGGACCCTGACCACCTACCGTTTTAGCCACCGGGTGTGGTTTGAGGAGCTGCCCCGGCTTTTCGCTCAGAAGAACAAGATTGGACTGGACGAGGCCCGGGAGAGGCTGAAGCGCATTTATGGTGAGGTGGGTGAGGAGAGCCCGGAGTGGTATGATCTAAAATATTGGTTTCGACGCCTTGACCTGGGCAATGGCTGGCAGGAACTCCTGGAGAGCGCCAGCACGGAGATCGAGTTCTATCCGGAGACAAAGCAGGTGGTAGAGAAGCTATCTCAGAGTTCTGACCTGGTGCTCCTGACGAACGCTGCTCGAGAGTTCGTAGAAGTTGAGGTAAGGGAAATAAAGAGCTACTTCCGCAGCCTCTTTTCCTGTGTCTCTGACTTTGGACAGGTAAAGAAGACGCCGGAGTTCTTCCTTGAAGTTTGTCAGAGGCTGGGAGTAAAGCCAGGGGAGCTTATTCACGTAGGAGATCATTGGAAGTTCGACTATCTGGCTCCACGCCAGGCCGGGGTGAGAGCCTTTTATCTTGACCGCTCAAGGAAGGCTCGGGGGAAGTTTATCCTGCATGACCTTCAGGAGCTGGAGGAGAGAATCTCTCAGGTTGCTGAGGAATGACCAAGTTCATTTTCGTTACCGGTGGGGTGGTAAGTTCGGTGGGGAAGGGCGTTACCGCCGCCTCCATCGGCCGGGTGCTCAAGAGTCGAAATCTTAAAGTTGGCCTCCAGAAGATTGACCCTTACCTCAATGTAGACCCCGGGACCATGTCCCCTTTTCAGCATGGCGAGGTCTTCGTCACTGAGGATGGAGCTGAGGCCGACCTTGACCTGGGACACTACGAACGCTTTGTGGACGTCAGCCTTACGGCAGCCTCCAATTTAACCTCGGGTCAGGTTTACATGGCGGTTATTTCCGGGGAAAGGCGGGGTGACTTCCTGGGGGGGACCATCCAGGTTGTGCCCCACGTGACCGATGAAATAAAACGCCGCATCAAGGAGGTGGCCGAGGAAACCCAGGCTGAAGTGGTCATCTCTGAGATTGGTGGCACTGTGGGTGACATTGAAGGGCAGCCCTTCCTGGAGGCCATCCGTCAGCTACGGTCTGATCTGGGCCCCCAAAACGTCCTTTACGTTCATGTGACCCTTCTGCCTTATCTTTCCTCCACCGAGGAGCTGAAGACCAAGCCCACCCAGCACAGCGTCAAGGAGCTGCGCTCCATTGGTATCCAGCCGGACATCATCGTCTGCCGCAGCGATTACCCGGTGGCGGAGGAACTCCGGGAGAAGATCGCCCTCTTCTGCAATGTGAGCCAGGAAGCGGTTATTCCCCTGACCACCGTCTCCAATATCTATAAGGTTCCTCTGCTCCTCGAGGAGGCTGGTCTGGGAGACCTCATCGTGGCGAGGCTGGGTCTCTCGGCCGAGGAGAAGAACCTGCAGGAGTGGCAGGATTTGGTGGCGCGGATGGAGCAGCCCCGGGAGCCGATTTGCATCGCCCTGGTGGGGAAATACGTCCGACTGAAGGACTCCTATATTTCGGTCCGAGAGGCTTTAAAGCACGCCGCCTTGACCTACGACCGGGAGGTGGAGCTTCTCTGGGTTGATGCGGAGGAGCTGGAGGAGGACGGCGGGGAAAAGCTGTTGCAACAAGCACAGGGGATACTTGTGCCTGGTGGTTTTGGCTACCGGGGAATCGAGGGCATGGTGAGGGCGGCAGAGTATGCCCGGGAAAACGATGTGCCCTACTTTGGCCTTTGCCTGGGCATGCAGGTCATGGTCATTGCCTACGCCCGCTATGCCTTAAACCCACGGGCCAACTCCACCGAGTTCGACCCCCATACCCCTTGCCCGGTGATTGACCTCCTGCCCGAGCAGCAGGAGGTGGAGGAAAAGGGAGGCACCATGAGGCTAGGGATATATCCCTGCAAACTTTTGCCCGGGACAAAGGCGGCCACGGCTTATGGTCGGGAGTTGGTCTACGAACGACATCGCCACCGTTTCGAGTTTAACAACCGCTTTCGTGAGCCACTCTCCCAGGCTGGACTCGTCCCCAGTGGCCTTTCTCCTGATGGGAGGCTGGTGGAGATTGCCGAAGTTCGAGATCATCCGTGGATGCTGGGAACCCAGTTCCACCCTGAGTTTGCCTCCCGCCCCAACCGTCCCCACCCCCTCTTCTGCCACTTCCTTCAGGCGGCCATGGGCACGCTGCGGGAAGGCGCTCAGCCCAAATTGCCTCTTTGAGCCCTTAGCTACGCTTGGCAGGCTGCGAGATGCGATATAAAGAGCTGTATTGGTGCCCCTTTTGTAAGCGCTATGTCTCCTTCTGGAGGACAAAGGATAACCAACTGGTGTGTCCCCGATGCGGGAGACGCATCCTTTATCTAAGAAGCGATGGCAGCATCGGGGCCATCGAAGGGAAGCCGCTCCTCAATGGAAA
>CAZJSO010000006.1:27810-30577 GCA_964548795.1 uncultured Dehalococcoidia bacterium
GCCCCCAAGTTAGCGTAGACAAAAAGGCTGCTTTTATGCTATATTGAATTAGTGCTCTCCGATAAGCGTTGTTGAGCTTACACCTTGGGCTGTTTAGAAAACTTCCATGCGCCTCTTCTTAGACACGGCTAATCTGGAGGAAATCCGTAAGGGAGCTAGGCTCGGCGTCATCAGTGGAGTAACTACCAATCCCTCGCTGGTGGCTCGAGAGAACCGTTCCGACCTGCCAGAAGTGATTCGGGAGATTGCTTCCATCGTTGATGGCCCCATCTCGGCCGAGGTGCTGAGCCAGGATGTGGAGGGGATGATTCGGGAAGCGCGGGAAGCCTCTTCCTGGTCTCCCAATGTAGTGGTGAAGATACCCGTCTCAGCCACTGGCCTGGAGGCCATCTCGCAGCTCTCTCGGGAGGGAATAAAGTGCAACCTTACCCTTTGTTTTTCCCTGAACCAGGCCCTCCTGGGAGCCCTGGCTGGAGCCACCTATGTTAGCCCTTTTGTCGGTCGGCTGGATGACATCGGTCATGATGGAATGGCCCTGGTGGCTGATATCGTTCGGGTGTTCGAGCACTATGGGTTTTCCACTCAGGTAATCGCCGCCAGCATCCGCCACCCGCTGCATTGTGTGGCGGCGGCCAAGGCCGGGGCCCATATTGCTACCGTGCCCTATCGAGTATTGATGCAGATGATTCAGCATCCTCTTACCGAAGTTGGTATAAGCCGGTTTGCTCAGGATTGGCAGCGGGTGGCCAGGGTCTAATCGAGCTCGCCTACTTCGCGGTCCCGGCCAGTTTTTGAAGCGTTCACCTACTTTTCAAAATCCGCGGAATCTCCCCTCGAGGGTGAGGAATCTGATGCAAATTTAGTTTAGGCGGAAGATTATAGAATGTGGGGTGAAGTTATGACTTTTACCGAATTGCAGAGCAAGACCCGTGAGGAACTGTTGGAACTCTGTCGGGAGGCGGAGCTCACCGGTTGCAGCCTCCTGAGAAAGGATGAGCTGATCGTGCGCCTTCTCCAGGAGGAGGCGCAGCGTCAGGGAAACGTTCTCGGCAGCGGCATCCTGGAAACCATGCCCGAGGGATATGGTTTCCTTCGGGGAGAGAGCTTGAAGATCAGGCCGGGCGATATCTATATCTCCCAGTCCCAGATCCGCCGCTTCGGCCTGCGAAACGGGGACTTCGTCACCGGGCAGGTAAGGCCACCGAAGGAGGGGGAACGCTATCCCGGCCTCCTGCGGGTGGAGATAGTCAACGGCCTGGACCCCGAGGAGGCCCGCAACCGCCCTTATTTCGACAACCTCACCCCCCTTCATCCCAACCAGCTCATCAATCTGGAGCACAACCCTAATAACCTCTCCACCAGGCTGCTTAACCTCATCGCCCCCATCGGGAGGGGGCAGCGTGGGCTGATCGTCTCCCCGCCGAAGGCGGGGAAGACCTTCCTTCTGAAGCACATTGCCAACGCTACCCTGGCCAATCACAATGATATCCACCTCATAGTCTGCCTCATCGGTGAGCGTCCGGAGGAGGTCACCGACTGGAGGAAATCGGTCAAGGCCGAGGTGGTGGCCTCCACCTTCGATGAACCAGTGGAGGAGCAAACACGGGTGGCCGAGGTGGCCCTGGAGCGGGCCAAACGCCTGGTAGAGCTGGGGAAGCATGTGATGCTCCTGCTTGACTCTGTCACCCGCCTCACCCGGGCCTACAACCTGGCCATGCCCTCCACCGGTCGAACCCTCACCGGAGGACTGGATACCGCCGCCCTCTACCCTCCCAAGGGCTTCTTCGGCTCCGCCCGCAGCACGGAAGAGCGCGGCAGCCTCACCATCATCGCCACCTGCCTCATAGATACTGGCAGCCGCATGGACGAGGTGATCTACGAGGAATTCAAGGGCACCGGCAACATGGAAGTTCATCTCGACCGCAAGCTGGCCGAGCACCGCATCTTCCCCGCCATAGATATCCAGCGGAGCGGCACCCGCCACGAGGAGCTCCTGCTCGACGAGCAGACCCTGAAGCAGGTCTGGCTTCTGCGCCGGATGATCGGCCTCGTTTCCTCCAATTCGGCTAACTCCACCGAGGCCACCGAGCGGGTGCTGGAGCGGCTGGCCCGCACCCGCACCAACGCCGAGTTCCTCGCCAGCCTCTCCAAGGAGATGTAGTCTGACACAACGGGGAAATTTCTTCCCCACATAGTCTTGTAAAGTTTTCAAAAATCTTAATCCAATATAATCCGGACAGAGGAGAACATGGAAAAGCTCATGACGGCTGATGAAGTTGCAGAGTATCTAAGGTTAGATCGAGAGGTTGTGCTCCGGAAATGCTGTAAAAAATGAGATTACCAAACTATGATAAAGCCTACATTTCAAGGAGAAAGTTGCTTGATTATCTTCTTTCGGAAACACATCCTATCGGCAAGTCGAAAGCTAAGTTTCTGCGTTCAATAGGGTTTGGTGGGTCAAATCTAGACGCCCTTGAGCAAAGCTTGATTTCGATTGCTCAGTCTAAGCCTGGCACAAAATAAAATTGAGATGGTTAACGAATTGGATTCTGTCGTCCTTACCCATGACATCGAGGAGTATGGCCTAAAACAAGGTGACGTTGGAGTGGTAGTCCACCGCTATAAGGATGGCTCAGCTTTTGAGGTTGAATTTGTAACTGCTGAGGGCAAAACAATTGCCGTGTTGACGCTTAACTGGAAGGACATCCGCCCCTTAGGAGGCAGGGAGATTTTCCATGTTCGGGAACTGGTGCGGCCTGTGCTATAA
>CAZJSO010000007.1:0-29963 GCA_964548795.1 uncultured Dehalococcoidia bacterium
AAATCCTGAAGCACCTGCCTGGCAGGCGAATTTTACTTCTTTGTAGAATAGCTCAAAGTCAACCCCGGCACTCAAAACCACCCAGGGAACCTGGGAGGCCTTGTCTAGTTGCCGGCAGAGGTCAAGCACCTTTCCCTCATCCTCCTCATAATTCAAATCGACGGGGAATTCAGCCTTTAGGACATCAATGGGAAGTGAACTGACCTGTCTGGCCGTTTCTATGACCAGTTCTGGCTTTATTTGCGCAAACCTCTTCGGGTCCCTTTCAGCTCTTGTTACCGGATAAGTTTTCGGCTCGACCAGGAAGGGGACATCATAATTGAGACACTCTTCAGCCAGTTGTCTTACAAGCTCGAGCTGCTTTGAGGCGATAGCTTTGAGGTCGGGCCTGTAGTAGAGTAGAAGTTTGACTGCCTGCCCTCCTAGCCTCTTAGCTTTTTCTACGCTCCATCCGGGCAGCAACTGCGTAAGTCGGGCATTGGCCGAACCGCTGTATCCAGTAGCTTCCATACTGATTAGGAGCCCGGTAGACCCGGGAAGGACCCCCTTGGCAATGGCCTGGGCTGCACCATAGACTGGATCTAGCAAAACGGCGCTGGAGTGAGGCGCCAGAAAGCGGCAGAGGTCAAGTTTATAGCTGACCATCGTTTTGTAGCTGATTGCCCTGGGGTTGTCCTCATTGAGCATCTTCTGCAGGGAGCCGCGATGGTCCATGGCGCAGATGACGAAGATGCCGTCCGAGTTGGCCAATTGCTGCAGTCCCCTTATTTTTCCTAGAGTAGGTTGTCTCACAAGAACTCCTTTCCAGTCTAAGTGGCCAGCAATTTGAGTAAATCCAGCAGGCCTCTATCGAACTCTTTTTCCTTCTGCCAACTTTGTTCAAGAGGGGTGAGAGTAATTTGGCCTCCCATCTCTCCTACCATCTGCCCACTTTTACCGTCCAGTAAAGCCTCAATGGCAGCCAGCCCCAGTTTGCTGGCCAAGAGGCGGTCTCTGGCTGTTGGTGAGCCTCCACGTTGCACATGCCCCAGAATGCAGACTCGATAATCCAGGCCGGTCTTTTGGCCTACCTCCCTGGCAATTGCCTGAGTTCTACCGGGGGTACCTCCCTCAGCTACCAAAACTATAAGGCTCTTCTTGCCTATTTCATATCCTTGCTTTAAGGCTCGACAGAGCCCATCGATATCCATCTCCACTTCGGGGATCAGTATCTCATCGGCGCCGCTGGCAATGCCAGTGTGTAGAGCAATGAACCCTCTGGTTCGCCCCATCACCTCGACGAAGAATAGTCGCTCCAGTGATTGGGCTGTGTCCCTGATGCGGTCAATGGACTCCAGGGCGGTATTCAGCGCTGTATCGAAGCCAAGGCTGAAGTCGGTGCCATAAACATCGTTGTCTATGGTGGCCGGGACACCGATCACCTTTACTGAGCCCTCCGCCGCTAAAGCCGCTGCCCCTCGGAATGTGCCATCTCCTCCCAGAGTTATAAGTCCATCAACATGCTCTTCCCTCAGGAACCCTATCGCCTTTTGCCGACCTTCTGGGGTGAACATTTCCTGACAGCGTGAAGTTCCCAGAAAAGTGCCACCAAGCTGCAGAATGTTTGATACCTCCCTTGGTCCTAGTTTCACCACCTCCCGGGACATGAGGCCGGCAAAGCCTCTTTTGATTCCCACGACCTCTAGCCCCTTCAGGGAGGCACATCTTACAATGGCTCTAATACAAGCGTTCATTCCTGGAGCATCACCGCCGCTGGTTAAGACAGCCACTCTTCGCATTGCTTTCTCCTTCAAAGCCCTAACTTCTCGGCTATACCCTGCATTGCCTTAAGAACTACTTGCACATGTTCTCGGAGAGGGACACCAAGTTCCTCAGCCCCCTTCTCGATCAGCTCGCGATCTACTCCTCGGGCAAAGGCTTTCTCCTTCCACTTTTTCATGACTGACTCGACCCGGACGTCGGCTATTTTCTTGGAAGGCCTGGTAAGCGCTACAGCAACAATGAGACCAGTGAGTTCATCCACCGCAAAGATGGCCTTCTTTAGCGGGGTATCCCTCTTCACGCCGGTATGCTCAGCATGGGCCAGGATTCCTTCTATCAGCTCTTCAGCGTAGCCCTTTTCCTTCAAGTATTGGGCTCCTTTAAAGGGGTGATCCCTGAGGTCAGGGTACCTCTCATAGTCGAAGTCGTGAAGCAGTCCGACTATGGCCCATTTCTCCGGGTCCCCTCCAAGTTTTTGGGCATAGGCCCGCATGGCGGCCTCCACCGCATAGGCATGCTTCTTCAGGTTCTTGTTGCTGACCCATTCATCCAGAATTTTCTGAGCTTCCTCCCTTGTTGGCCACTGGCCCATCTTCCTCCTTCTTGCTGTCTCGGCGCCAAGGAATCTTCAGGGGCTTAGCTTTTAGCTATTCAATCATGATTATACCACTTGAACACTTCCCTGACGATGCGTGAGACTTCGGTGCAGTCAATACATTCGAGCACATATCATGGCTCGAGAAGGGGTTTGCTAATCTTTTTCTGCAGGTTTAAAATGACGTAAGTGCAGATGGAGGTTGCAGATGGATTGGCTGGAGCTAGAGAAGAAGTACTTTATGCCAGTTTTCAAGCGCTTTCCGGTAGTATTGGTGGGTGGCAAAGGCCCATGGGTCTGGGATGAGCAAGGCAGGAAGTACCTTGATTTTCTGGGTGGCTGGGCGGTGAACTCCCTGGGGCACTGCCATCCAGCGGTAGTGGAAGCCCTAGCGAAGCAGGCAGGGGAGCTCATCCATACCTCCAACCAGGTCTATACCATACCTCAGCTTGAGCTGGCCCGGCTGCTGGTGGAGAACAGCTCTCTGGATCAGGTCTTTTTCTGCAACGGTGGGGCCGAGGCTAACGAAGGAGCAGTGAAGCTGGCCCGGAAATATGGTAGGCTTTATCGTCAGGGGGCCTATGAGGTGATTAGCGCCCTTAACTCTTTCCATGGGCGCACCTTGGCCATGCTGGCTGCCACTGGGCAGGTCAAGTTTCAAGAGCCGTTTGCCCCTCTTCCGGAGGGCTTTCTTAACGTGGAATACAATAATATTGAAGCCCTTAAAGCAGCCACTACTCGCAAGACCTGCGCTGTCCTTCTGGAGCCAATTCAAGGGGAAGGCGGGGTCATTATCCCGGGGAAGGACTATTTCCATCAGGTGCGTGAGTGGTGTGATAAAGAAGGGCTGTTACTTATCCTAGACGAGGTCCAGACGGGGGTGGGGCGGACAGGGACCCTTTTTGCCTACCAGCAGCTTGGCATCGAACCAGATATCCTCACCCTGGCTAAGGGGTTGGGAAGCGGGGTGCCCATTGGAGCCATTCTGGCCAAGAGGCGAGCCTCGGTCTTCTCCCCCGGCGACCATGGCTCAACCTTTGGTGGCAATCCGCTGGTCTGCTCCGCTGCCTATGCTACCTTGAGATTCATCCTGGAGAACCGCGTGCTGGAGAATGTGAAGTGGGTGGGCAGTTATCTTCGGGATAAGCTTATGGAGCTGAAGTCGGAGTTTGGCTTTATCAGGGAGGTTAGGGGAAGAGGTCTGCTGCTGGCTATGGAATTCGAGGGCGAAATCTCTGAGGCGGTGGTACAAAGCTGTCTCCACCAGGGATTGCTGCTTAACCCGGTGAGACCAAATGCGGTGCGCCTCATGCCGCCGCTCATCATTGGAGAAGCGGAGGTCGACCAGGCCCTGGGCATTTTGCAGAAGGTGCTGACTGAGCTACAGGTGTAGGACTGCACAAGTATGCCTATCAGGGTTCTAGCTCCAGAGGTAGTGGCCAAGATAGCCGCTGGCGAGGTGGTGGAACGTCCGGCCTCGGTGGTGAAGGAGCTGGTAGAGAATTCCTTGGATGCCGGGGCGACGCAAATCGAGATTGAGGTAAAGGGTGGGGGAGTAGCCTTGATCCGAGTAGGCGACAATGGGGCAGGAATCCCCTCAGATCAGGTGGAGCTAGCCTTTCAGCGATATGCTACCAGTAAGATTTCCTCAGCGGATGACTTAGAACGAATTGGGAGCTTGGGCTTCAGAGGAGAGGCCTTGCCCTCCATAGCTGCCGTAGCTGAGGTCTCCCTTATCACTCGAGCTAGTGCGGAAGCGGTTGGAACTTTCATCTGGCTAAAAGGCGCCCAGTTAAAGCACAGGTCTCAGCGTGGCTGTCCTCCGGGCACCCAAGTCTCTGTACGTCAGCTCTTTCGCGAGTTTCCAGCTCGGCTGAAGTTCCTTCGCTCCGCCTCTACGGAGAACCTGCATATAAGCCATCTGGTGACGCAGTACGCCTTGGCCTTTCCTGAGGTGGGATTCAAGCTCGTCATTGATGGGCGGACCGTCCTCCACTCACCCGGCAGTGGAAAGCCAAGGGAAGCTCTTCTGGCGGCTTATGGCTCACAACTAAGTCGGGAGATGCTGGAGGTAGACTCCAGTGAATTCCCCCTCCTGCCCTTTGCCCCCTCCGTAAGCGGCTTTATTAGTCCCCCTTTCCTTTCTCGCTCCAATCGAGCTTACTTCAGCTTCTTTGTTAATCGCCGCTGGATACAGAGCAGACTTTTGAGCCGAGCGGTGGAACAAGCCTACCAGGGCCTGCTGATGACTGGGAGGTACCCCATAGTGGTGTTGAACATCCAGCTCCCACCGCAGGAGGTGGACGTCAACATTCACCCGGCCAAGCGGGAGGTGAGATTTCATCACGAGGGAGAGGTCTTCCTGACGCTGCAAAAGGTGATAAGGGCCGCACTTTTAGAAAAGGCTCCGCAAGCGGTTCCTTTCTCCTCTGCACCCCCGTCCCCGGGCTTGGAGATACCATCCGCTGAGACAAGCCCTCTTTCCTCCCCAGCACCATCTGCCGCGAGAACTGTGTCACTATCTCCTCTGCCAGTTCTTCGAGTTCTGGGCCAAGTTCGGAATACTTATATTGTTACCGAAGGCCCAGAGGGAATGTACCTTATTGACCAGCATGCGGCCCACGAGCGAATTCTTTTTGAGCGTCTCTCGAGGCAGCAGGGTGGAGGGGTAGAGGTCCAGGGTCTACTTCAGCCAGTAGCGCTGGAGCTTACGCCGAGGCAGGAAGAGACGCTGAAAGAAAAGGGAGAGCTCTTGATGGAGTACGGCTTCCATTTTGAACCCTTTGGTGGGCGGACCTATCTGTTGCGCAAGGTGCCGGCACTGCTCCAGGGCCAGGATTTAGGTCACCGGGTCATAGAAGTTCTCGATTCTTTAGCCGGGGAGGAGGCAACTGATTGGAGGGAACGCCTGAAGGCTTCGCTGGCCTGCCACGCTGCCATTCGCGCTGGACAGGCGCTGACTCAGGCCGAGATGGAGTCTTTAGTACGGGAACTGGAGCAGACCGAAAATCCCCGTACTTGTCCCCATGGAAGGCCAACTATGCTTCACTTCTCCACCTCGTTGTTGGAGAAGGAATTTGGGCGACGTGAGTGAGAGAACTAGCCAGGTGGCAAAAGACAGGCTGATGGGGTAAAATTTAATCAAATGAAGGTTGTTTTTCTTCAAAAAATACCCTCGGTAGCACGGGAGGGAGAGGTAAAGGAGGTAGCCCCAGGATATGCCCGCAACTTTCTCTTTCCCCGGGGTCTAGCCCGGCCAGCTATCCCTGAGGTGCTGAGAAAGTTGGAGCAGCAGCGGGAGATCAGGGCTCGTCGCCGGGCTAGAGAGGAGGAAGAAGCCCGGGCTCTAGCGGAGAAGATTGATGGCCTCGAGCTTGTGTTCCAGAAGCGCCTGGGCTCTAGAGGACGCCTCTATGGCTCCGTTTCTGCCAATGCCATTGCTCAGGAGCTTGGCCAGCGGGGCTATAAGATAGGGAAGACGCAGGTAAGGCTGGAGGAGCCCCTACGTGAGCTGGGCACGCATGAGGTTGAGGTTGAGCTGGCTACCGGCATTGTGGCGAGGTTGAGGATAGTGGTGGAGGGAAAGGAAGTATCAAAAGAGGGGACAGACTAAGATTATGGCCGAAGGTAGCCGGATTCCTCCCCACGATATAGAAGCTGAGGAATCGGTACTGGGATCGCTTTTGCTCGACCCTGAGGCCATCTTCAAGGTGGTACATCTGCTACAGCCGGGGGATTTCTACCGGGAGAAGAACCGCTGGGTATATGAAGCTTGCCTTGCCCTTTACGAGCGGGATGAGTCCCTGAATGAGGTCTCAGTAGCTCATGAGTTGGGGCGGGGTGGGAAGCTGGAGCCAGCCGGCGGCTCTGCTTTTCTCAGCGGGCTTGTGGCTCAGGTGCCCACCTCGATTCATGTAGAGAACTACGCCCAGATTGTACATCGACTTTCAGTGATGCGGCAACTCATCTCAACAGCCGATCAGATTGCCAGCATTGGCTATGAGGCCCCCCCTGATGTGGAGGCAGCCCTGGATCGGGCCGAGAGCCTTCTTTTTCGGCTCCGGCACGGGCAGGAGTTTCAGGATTTTGTGCCTCTGCGGCAGGTGATTGACCGGTACTTTGAGGAATCTAGCTTGGCTCCACGTACTCCGGAGGAGGCTTACCTGGCCCATATTTCGACTGGATTTACTGACCTCGACCGAATACTGGGAGGGCTGCAGCGCTCGGATATGATCATCCTCGCAGCTCGGCCCAGCTTGGGGAAGACATCTTTAGCTCTAAACATCGCTCGCAACGCGGCACTGGAGCAGCGGGCCAGGGTGGCTCTGTTTAGCTTGGAGATGTCGAAAATGGAACTAGCCTATCGTTTCCTCTCCAGTGAGTCGGGAGTGGATACTCAACGGCTGAGGTTAGATCAGCTTACCGATGGGCAGCGTGAAGCTATAATTGAGGCCATGGGAACCCTCTCTGAGGCCCCGATCTGGGTTGACGACTCCCCTTTCCTACGGGACATGGACATGAGGTCTAAGGCACGCCGCCTCCACAGTGAGAAAAAGCTGGACCTGGTTATCGTGGATTATATCCAACTCATGCGCTCGGCCAGGCCGGCGGAGAATCGAGTTCAGGAAATGAGTCAAATCTCACAATCTATTAAGAGTCTGGCCCGTGAGCTGGATGTGCCCATTCTGGCAGTTTCTCAGCTCTCCCGGGCCGTGGAGATTCGTTCCCCTCACACCCCCCAGCTTTCCGATTTAAGAGAGAGTGGCTCGATTGAGCAAGATGCTGATGTGGTGTTGTTCATCTACCGGGACGATGTCTACTACGCCGAGGAGGAGTGGAACCGAAAATACCCTGACAAGCCTTATCCCAAGGGCATAGCGGAGATCATTGTGGCCAAGCATCGCAATGGACCGACGGGGAGAGCCAGCCTCTACTTCCGAGAGCGCACAGCGAAATTTGAGAACCTGAGTCGAGGAAGTCCGGGATTATTATGAGCGACTTTGCAGGTTTTCCAGCTAGAGGCTTTACGCCTGTTCCTAATCCCTTTTTTAGTCAGGTCCTTCCGGAAATAGAAGACCTGGCTGAACTGAAGGTAACGCTTTATCTTTTCTGGTTGCTTTATCAAAAGAAGGGGTATCCTCGCTTCGCTACGCTGGAAGAGCTTTTAACTGAGAGGGGATTAAGGCGGGGCCTCCAGGAGGAGAGCCTGCGGCGGGGGCTTGATGCCGCCGTGAGGCGAGGTACACTGCTCAAGCTCGGGCTGGAGAAGGATGATAGCTCTCAGGAGCTTTACTTTCTAAACAATGAGGAGGGAAGAAGAGCAGTGGCCCGGATAGAAGCTGGCGAAGTGGAACTAGGAGGTCTGGTACGGAGGGAGCCTGTTAGCGAAGAGAAAAGACCTAATATATTTGCCCTTTATGAGCAGCATATTGGCTTGCTCACCCCGCTGATCGCTGAGGATTTAAAGGAAGCTGAGCACATCTACCCCGCTTCTTGGATTGAGGAGGCATTTCGGGAGGCAGTAAGGTTAAATAAGCCTAACTGGAGGTATATTAGTCGAATTCTCGAACGCTGGGCTAGAGAAGGGAAGAGACATGGAAGAGCTGGGGAAGATTCTAAAGCGGACCTTAAGCCAGAAGAGTACCTCAAAAGGTACGGCAGGCTTACCAGGGGATGAAGAGGAGAGTCACTGCCCAATTTGCGGAGGAAAGGGCTGGGTAGTGCCAGACCTACCGCCGGAGCACCCGGACTTCGGCCGGGCGCAGCCCTGCATTTGTACTCTCAAGGAGTTTGAAAAGGAAAAGATTTCCCGCCTGGAGCGGTATAGCAACCTAGGTCCGCTGTCCTCTCTTACTTTTGACGCCCTTAAACCCTATGGTCTGGAAGATGAGCCGGAGAGCAAAGCCCAGTTTCATAGTTGCTATGCGGCAGCCCTCAAGTTCGCAGCCCACCCGTCAGGTTGGCTGGTGCTCACCGGGCCCAGTGGCTGTGGCAAGACTCATCTGGCTGCCGCAATTGGCAATCGGTGTCTCGAGCAAGGAATTTCGGTCTTTTTTGTGGTGGTAGCTGACTTGCTGGACCACCTGCGGGCTGCCTTCAGCCCTGGCAGTGAGGTGGCCTATGATGAGCTATTCGATCGGGTAAGGAACGCGCCACTGCTCATACTTGACGACCTGGGCACTTACAGCAGCACACCGTGGGCTGAGGAGAAGTTGTTTCAAATCTTAAACCATCGCTTCAATGGTCGGCTTCCTACGGTGGTCACAGCTATCTCCTTGGAGAACCTCGACGAGCGACTAAAAACCCGCCTTCGCAGTGAGCTGGCCCATCACCTGATATTGAGGAGAGAAACCCCTCCTCTCTTGCGGGCCATAGGCAGTCTGGGGCAAGAGGCCATCTCGAGGATGAAGTTTGATAATTTTGACCTTGAGGGAATGAATGCTAACCGGGAGCAGCGGGAGAGCCTGAAGATAGCGCTACAGGCTGCCCAGGATTTTGCTGAGTCTCCTGAGAACTGGCTGGTTCTGGTGGGGCCACATGGGTCCGGCAAGACCCATCTGGCTGCAGCCATCGTCAACCATCTCCTTGATTCTAGCAGGCCAGTTTTCTTCACCGAAGCTGCTGAGTTGCTAGACCGACTCCATCCGGTTTTCAGCCCTGGGGAGAGAAAGGAGTTTAGCCAGGTCTTGGAAGAGGTGAGGACTGCTCCGGTGCTGATTCTGGATGATTTGAGGGTGGAGACTGCTACTAACTGGGCTCGGGAGAAGCTCTATCAAATATTGAACTACCGCTACAACTTCCGACTTCCCACCATTATTACCGCTACTCATCCCTCCCTAGAAGCACTGGATGAACGGCTTCGCTCTCGGCTGATGGATCCCCGAATCAGCAATGTGGTGCCCATTGGTGCCCCGGATTACCGTGGGCAAGTAAGATTTCCACGACGCCGGGGACGCTGAAGTCGCTATGTTTCTTCGCTTACCCCAGTAGCTGGCTTTGTCTGCAGGTAGATAAGCAGGGGAACTACCACTGCTAGTACCAGCAGGGCCACAATTTGGGCTACATGGAGACTACCCAGAACAGCGGGCTCATTTAGGGGGCTGCGAGTGAAGCTGATGAAGAAGCGGCCCAGAGAATAGAGGGAGATGTAGAGGAGAAAAAGCGTCCAGTCTTTGGTGAACCTTTTCCGGAATATGATGAGAATTCCTAAAACAAGGAGGTCCCAGGCTATCTCGTAGAGCGGGCAGGGGTGCCTAGCTTCGTTCAAGCGCGTGAAAGGGGCAGAGTTGGGATTAGTATAGACCAGCCCCCAGGGTAGTGAGGTGGGTTTGCCAAAAATATCCCCATTTATAAGGCAGCCAACTCTGCCGATGGCTTGGGCGAGGATGGCACCAAAGGCACCAAGATTGAGAATTTCCCCGGCAGGGAATTTGCTAATCCAGGCATAGATTGCCCCGCCGGCCGAGCCGCCTAGAATTGCCCCATAAAGTGCCAAGCCACCGTCCCAGACGCGGGCTATCTCTAGTAAGTTCTGACGGTAGAATTCCCAATGGTCAAGCACATGAAGTAACCTGGCACCGGCCACAGCGCAGATAATGGCCCAGATGGCCAGGGAATAGATCCCTCTCTCGAGGCTAAAGCCTGCCTTCCGGGTCAGATAAAAGAGCACGCTGGTGCCGACTGCAGCGGCCAGAGCAGTCATTACGCCATGCCATCCCAGGGTGAATGAGCCCAAGCTGAACAAATTCGGGTCTATCCCTATATGAAGCATTCTAAACTCAAGATTCTACGTTTGTTCTAGGATCTGCTTTACTTTATGAGGCACCTCGGGGGGAATTCCAGCTATTAGTGCCCCGGCAGCAGCTAGCGTCTTTTTCTTTTCGTCAGCCTTGGCCGAGCTGCCGGTGATGATGGCCCCGGCGTGGCCCATACGACGGCCGGGTGGAGCGGTGCTACCAGCGATGAAGGCCACCACGGGCTTGGTCATCCTCTTCCGAATGAACTCGGCTGCTTCCTGTTCGAAGGTGCCTCCAATTTCTCCAATGAGAACCACTGCTTTTGTCTCAGGGTCTCCTTCAAAAAGCTCAAGGACTTCAACCATGGTTGTGCCTACAATGGGGTCTCCTCCTATGCCAACACAGGTTGACTGTCCAATGCCTGCCTGGGTAAGCATGGCGGCGATCTCGTAGGTCAAGGTGCCGCTGCGGGAACAGATTCCAACCGACCCGGGCATGAAAGCCTGGGGAGCCATTATTCCTAACTTACACTTTCCCGGTGAGATTATGCCTGGGCAGTTAGGGCCTATTAGATGAAGTCGCTTTTGCTTTACATAATATCTAACCCTCAACATATCAAGGACTGGGATGCCTTCGGTGATACAGACGATGGGTGAGAGGCCAGCCTCAGCGGCCTCCAGAATAGCATCGGTAGCGGAGGACGCTGGGACGAAGATTATGCTGGCATTGGCTCCGGTCTCCTTTGCCGCCTGCTCCACGGTGTTGAACACGGGTATTTTCCCTTCCCACTGCTCCCCTCCCCTGCCTGGCGTTACTCCAGCTACCACTTTGGTGCCGTATTCCAGACAGCCTTGGGTATGGAAACTTCCCTCAGCACCGGTGATACCCTGTACCAGCACCCTTGTATTTTCATCTGCCAAGATGCTCACGGTTAGCTCATTCAGAAAAACTTCCCCGCGGCTGCGGCAATGGCTTTTTCCGCTGCCTCATAGAGGCTGGCGGCCCGTATTAGGTTCAACCCTGATTCAGCCAAGATGCGCTCTCCCTCAGCTACGTTAGTGCCAGCTAGTCGAACCACTACCGGGAATTTGCTCTCCCTCTGCTTGAATGCTTCTACGATCCCACGAGCGATAACATCTGCCCGAGCCATCCCGCCAAAGATATTGACCAGCACCGCCTTTACCTGTGGGTCGGCGGAGAGGATGTGGAAGGCATGCACCACTCGTTCGTAGCGGTTGACTGTACCAATATCCAGAAAATTGGCTGGGCTCCCCCCGGCAGCTTTAAGGGTGTCCATAACTGCCATGGCTAAGCCTGCGCCGTTCACCACGATGCCGATGTCGCCTTCCATTTTAATATAATTCTGGATTCCCTGACTTTTCGCCTCGACCTCCAGAGGATTTTCCTGCCCAGGATCACGCAGAGCAGCTATGTCTGGGTGGCGGTAAAGGGCATTGTCATCGAAGTCTAGTTTGGCATCAAGGGCAACTAGGCGCTCGTCTTGTGTCAGAATGAGTGGGTTTATTTCTGCCAAGGAGCAGTCTTTTTCCTGGAAAAGGCGATACAGCGCCAAGATGATATCGGTAGCTGGCTTTATCTGCCCTAAGGGTAAATTCAGGCCGAAGGCAACTCGGCGAGCCTGGAAGGGGCGGAACCCCCCAAGGTTCGGGTCAACGAAGGAGCGGATAATCTTCTCCGGCGTTTGCGCAGCTATTTCCTCGATCTCCGTTCCCCCAGCTTCGCTGGCCATAAGCGCTGGGGTGGCCTGGGCAGAGTCGATCACCAGACCTAAATAAAGCTGATGCCTGGGCTCTAGGGCTTCTTCTACCAGGACGGCATTGATTGGCGCTCCTTCAGGTCCAGTCTGGGGGGTAACCAGACGAGACCCAAGGAGGTTAGCGGCAATCCTTTCCGCCTCCTCGGGAGAACTGGCCCTGTGGACTCCGCCAGCTCTGCCCCGCCCTCCCGCATGGACCTGGGCCTTTACCACTACCCGATGCCCTATCTCCCGAGCCACATTCTTGGCCTCCTGGGGTGTCTGAGCTATCCCACCTTGCGGAACGGGAATTTCGTAAGCGGCAAACAGCCTCTTGGCTTGGTACTCGTGGATTTTCACCTTTGCCCTTTCTAAGCCTTCGCTCGGCAGCGGGTAACCGATCTCTGGCGAGTTGTCATTCTTTTAGCACCTTCTTCAGCGTCTCCAGTAATTTGTTCAAGGAGAAAGGTTTGCTGAGATAAGGATATCCCCTTTTCTCCACCCGGTCCCGGTCCGCTCGCTCATCTATATAACCGCTGACGAACACCGCCTTAAGCCCTGGTTGGGAGGACTGAAACTCCTGCACTAATTTTGTGCCCTTTATGTCGGGCAGTACCATGTCGCACAGGACAAGGTCGAAACTGCCCCCTTCCCGCTGGAAAAGTTCCCTCGCTGACCGGGCATTGGCCACAGCGAGAACCTCATAGCCGTTCTGGGCCAGCACTCGATGGGTCAACTCACGAAGTGCCTCCTCGTCTTCAACCAGCAGGATACGCTCACCGGCACCCCTCAGTTCCTCCGGCTTGCTTACGGCTTCCTCCTCAGCCACAACGGCAGTCGGTGCAGCGGGGAGGTAGACCTGGAAAGTTGAGCCTTTTCCGGGGGAGCTCTCTACCTCAATCCATCCCCCGTGCTGCTTCACGATGCCATAGGCCACCGCCAGGCCAAGCCCGGTGCTTTGCTTCCCCTTGGTGGTGAAGAAGGGCTCGAAGATGCGGTTCATGACCTCCCTTTCCATTCCTACCCCGGTGTCCTTGACTACAAGGCGAACGAAATCACCGGTGCGGGCCTCCGCGTGGGTTTGACAGTAAGCTTCATCCACCTTGGCGTTCTCCGTCTTTATGGCCAGCTCTCCCCCTTCGGGCATGGCATCCCGGGCATTAAGTGCCAGGTTCATTAGCACTTGTTCCAGGTTGCCAGCATCTCCCCTAATAGGCCAGAGTTCCTGGCCCAGCTCAACCCGCAGGACGATGTTCTCCCCAATCACTGGAGTTAACATCCCGATGGCTCCCCTGACCACCTCGTTTAGGTCAAGGGAGACCATCTGCATCGGCTCACGCCGGCTGAAGATGAGGAGCCTTCGGGTGAGGTTGGCTGCCCTCTGGGAGGCCTGGTGGATCTCCCTGAGGTTCCGCATTATGGGGAACCCCTCCCCGATCTGAGCCATAGCCAGTTCGGCGTGCCCCTGGATCACCGCCAGCACGTTGTTAAAATCGTGGGCTATTCCACCAGCCATTTCACCAACGGCTTCCATGCGCTGCGCTCGTCGAACTTGGTCCTCTAGCTGATGGCGCTCAGTTAGGTCCCGAGCGATAGCTACCAGGGTGAGAGCGCCGTCGCTTTTGTAGGCGGAGAAGGAGAATTCGACCGGAAACCTCTCCCCGCTCTTTCTTAGTCCCTCAACTTGTAGAGTTCGGCGTAGTTCTCTTGGTTTTTGGACAAATCTCCTGGAGGCCTTCTCATGCTGTTTCCTATACTCTTCTGGCATGAGCATGGTCAGAGGCTTTCCCAGTATCTCCTTCCGACTATAGCCAAACATTCGCTCGGCTGCCCGGTTCAAAAAAGTTATCTTGCCCTGGGCATCAGCCGAGATGATCCCATCGTTGGAGGATTCCACCACGGTGCGGTATTTTTCCTCCGAGGCTTTCAAGGACTCCTCCACCTGTTTACGTTCAGTGATATCCTCTAGGATGGAATCGATGTATATTACATTTCCCTTCTCGTCACGCATGGCCTTAGCGGTGAGTGAGACAATGATCTGACCACCATCTTTCCGACGGAGCCTTAGTTCCTCGTTCTTGACAGAACCTTGTGCACAGATCTTATCGCTGATCTTCTTTCTCTCTGCCGGGTCTTGGTAGATTTCCGATACGCTTTTCTGTAAAAGTTCCTCTCGGGTATATCCCAAGATCTTCGACATTGCTGGATTCACTTCGATATGCTTTCCTTTCTCGCCGGGTGTCACTCGGGTAATGCCTACGTCCAGATTGTCCACCAATGTACGATATTTCTCCTCAGA
Source organism: uncultured Dehalococcoidia bacterium (assembly GCA_964548795.1). Lineage (GTDB taxonomy): Bacteria > Chloroflexota > Dehalococcoidia > SZUA-161 > SpSt-899 > CAZYDA01. The sequence continues at coordinate 14,148 of CAZJSO010000007.1, forward strand.
CCGTCTAAGTATCTCCTCGACTTTTTTGCGCTCTGTGATATCGGTGTATATGGCAAATACTCCCACTACTTTATCCTCAAACCGAATAGGGTAGCCAAGCAGGGAGACATCCACCAAGCCGCCGTCCTTGCGTTTTCTCACCGTCTCTGTCCGAGGCACTTCATTGTTGCGGAGAACAGTTTGGGACAGAGCGGACGCCTCCTCAAGGCGATCCTGGGGGACGATAAGGTCGTTAATCCTATGCCCTTTGATTTCCTCAATTTCATACTGGAAAAGCTTCCCGAATGCGGCGTTGGCATCAATTACCCTGTCGTCCTCGTCCAAGAGAGCAATGGCCTCGGGCGAACCCTTGAAGAGCCGCTCGAAGTAGGTGTATTGAAGCTCGATCTGCCTCTCCATCCGCTTCCGTTCGGTGATGTCCACCAACATTGCTTGGACGGCTGGTTTCCCTTGGTAGATAGAAGGAGTTGAGTAAACTTCGACATCTATCTTCTTTCCATCCTTTCTCAATGCTCTGAACTCATACTGCGTGGGCTTCCTTTCACCTTTTTCTCTTTGACTTACTCCCTGCTTAACAACCTCTTTGCTTTCGGGAGCAACCAGATCCAAGTAATTCTTGCCGATAAGTTCTTCTCTACTGTAGCCAAACATTTCGCAAAATCGCGGATTCACGTACTTGAACTGGTCATCCTGAATGATGTCAATGCCTACAAGCGTGTTCTCTGTTAAGTCTCTATATCTTTCCTGTATCTGCTTCTGCTCGGTGATGTCCTCCAGAATCCCCTGGAAGTAAAGAACTTGCCCTCGTTCATCTCTCACCGGTATTTTAGTCTCGTGCACCACAATAATGGAGCCATCCCTTCGCCTCATCTCTAGCTCGTGGGTCTCTTTCCCAGCGGTTACTTCTTCCAGAACCCTGGCCCTCTCCTCAGGATGCGCATATAGATCCGACACTTTCATCTGGAGCAGCTCCTCGCGGGTGTAACCCAGTATTTCCGCCATGGCTGGGTTCGCCTCAAGGAACTTCCCCTCCGGGCTAGGCGTGCTACGGAATATCCCCACCTTGATTCTGATCATTCCACAATGCGTATCAGGTGATATTGCTTGGCTCCCTTGCGGAGGAGGAAGAACTGGCCTTCAATGCTCTCATCAAGTGACAGCTTGTAGTACACGTCCGATATCCGGCGGTTGTTGAGATAGAGCCCCCCTTCCTTGATAAGTCTTCTGGCCTCGCTCTTGGACGAGGTAAGGCCGCACTCTGTGGCCATATCTACCAGAGGTAGGCCATCTTCGACAAGCCGAGAGAGCTTGAGCTCAGAAAAGGGAACGTCAGCGAAGATTTCCAGAATATCACGAGCGCCTATTTCGGAGACCTCCTTGCCGAAAAACACGGCGGAAGCCTGTTCAGCTTTCCTGAGGGAATCTTCGCCATGCACCAGTCGCGTTACCTCTCGGGCTAGCCTCCGTTGAGCCTCTCGCCTCTCGGGAGCCTCCGCCAGGGACCTCTCAAGTTCCACGATCTCCTCTTGTGAGAGGAGGGTGAAGAACTTGAGATACCGGATGACATCCCGGTCATCGGTGTTAATCCAAAATTGGTAGAAACGATAGGGGCTGGTGAGCCTGGGGTCAAGCCAAATTGTGCCCACCTCCGTCTTCCCAAATTTAGTGCCCGAGGCAGTCTCGATTAGGGGCGTTACCAGACCATGAGCTGTGATTCCCCGAAGGCGGCGGATCAGATCAATGCCAGCAGTGATATTCCCCCACTGATCACTTCCTCCAAGCTGAAGCAGGCATCCGTACCGTTCGTGTAGCATGAGAAAATCGTAGGCCTGCAGAAGCATGTAGCTGAATTCCGTGAAGGAAATTCCTTCCTCCAATCGGCGTCTCACCGATTCCTTGGCTAGCATATAGCTGAGGGTAAAGTGCTTCCCTACATCGCGCAGGAAATCCACTGCGCTTATAGAGGTCAGCCAGTCGGCGTTGTTGTCAAAAATGGCTGGGTTGGTTTTCGAGCTTCGGTCGAGGAATCTGCTTAGCTGTCTTTCGATCTCCTCAGCATTGGCCCAAGCTTGCTCTTTGGTTAGCAGAGGACGCTCTTCCGCCCGGCCACTAGGGTCTCCGATGAGCCCAGTGCCGCCGCCGATGAGGGCTATGGGCGTATGGCCATACCGCTGCAGGTGAACCAAAGCCATTATTTGTAGCAAAGAGCCTACATGGAGGCTGGGTGCAGAAGGGTCAAACCCTATGTAAGCCGTGACCTTCTGCCGCGCAAGGAGATCCTCCACGCCAGGCGTTGCGGCATACGCCATGCCTCGCCACTGGAGTTCCTCGAATACATTCATGGTAATCTGCTGAAATTCGCTTTGGTGAGCAATGGTTAGGCTCAGAATTGGCTAGGCTTCGTCCGAGCTTGATTTTAGAGGTTCAAGGAATGGGTGTCAAGCCTAGCGGTACTCCCACAAATGCTGACGGCCGGGTGCCCACGAGAGTATAATGTGTAAAAGTCGTGTGGGAGGAAGCCATGAAGCATATCTGGGCCCCTTGGAGAATGGGGTATATCCTGTCGGGGAAGGAAGAAGGCTGTTTTCTCTGTGAGAAACTGCGCCAGAATAACGATAAGGAAAGTTACATCCTTTACCGGGGGAGGAGTAATTTTATACTGCTGAACCTTTACCCTTACAACCCAGGGCATCTCCTGGTAGCTCCGTATCGTCATGTTGGCCTGCTGGATGAGCTAGACGGGGAGGAGCTTAAAGAACATTTCGAGCTGGTGGCCTATGGAGTATCCAAGCTAAAGGAGGCCCTTCAGCCTGATGGGTTCAATATCGGGTTAAACTTGGGCAAGGCAGCCGGCGCCGGGGTGGCGGAGCATCTTCATACTCACGTCGTGCCCCGGTGGGAGGGCGACACCAATTTTATGCCGGTGGTTGCCGAGGCAAAGGTGCTGCCGCAAGCCCTTGACGAGACTTATGCCAATTTGAGAGGCAAATTCGAAGACTTGGAAGGCTAGCGCAAACTTCGATCTTGCAAAACTTTCGGCGGTTGATTTAAACTTTAGCCAGGAGAGAGATGTCGGGACATTCCAAGTGGGCTCAAATCAAGCGTCAGAAGGCGGTGGTTGATGCCCGTCGAGGACAGCTCTTTACCAAGCTGGCTCGGGAGATCACGGTGGCTGTTCGTGAGGCTGGCAAGGATCCTGAGTTAAATCCAAGATTACGCTTGGCCATTCAGCGGGCCAGGGATCATAACATGCCACTGGAGAACATCGAGCGAGCAATAAAGCGAGGTACCGGGGAACTGGAGGGTGCCGCTTTGGTCGAAGCGAACTATGAAGGCTATGGCCCCGGCGGCGTGGCTATATTGCTTCAGGTTCTTACCGATAACCCTAACCGCACACTGGCTGAGATCCGCCATCTTTTTGAGCGGTCTGGGGGAAGCCTGGGTGAGAAGGGATGCGTCTCCTGGTTGTTCGAGCCCAAGGGGGTCATCACCCTGGACACGGGGGACAATGACCCTGAGGAACTAGCTCTCTCGGCCATTGATGCTGGGGCGGAGGATGTTAAGGTCGAGGATAGTGTGGTTGAGGTTTACACCCGACCAGAGGACCTGGAGAGGGTGCGTCAGGAACTGGCTGAGAAGGAGCTTCCGATCTCGTCGGCTGAGCTTTCCCTGATTCCTCAGAACCTGGTTACCTTGGAGGATAAGATTGCCGCCCAGACCCTCAGGCTTCTGGAAAAGCTGGAGGAGGTAGACGGAGTCCAGCGAGTCTTTACCAACGCTGATTTCCCCGACGAGGTGCTCCAAACTGCTGAGATGTAAGAGCTTAGCCTCGCAGGCAAGAGGGACCTCGCTTTATAAAATCTCCTTCATTTGAGGTATGTTACAGAAGCTTTTTGTACTGGCTCTGGACATTGGCGGAACTAGTTTTCGCCTGGCTCTGGCGGATGGAAAGGCGAAGATATTGAGACGGCGCTCCGGTCCCACCTGGCCAGCGGAGGGGCCAGAAGCATGCCTGGGAAGAGTTAAGAGGGAGATAGAGGAACTATTGTCAGGCCTTGACATCGAAGCCATAGGGGGGATGGGGGTAGGGACAGCCGGGCCACTAGAGTTGGAGAGCGGGATGCTTCTCCATCCGCCGAATTTACCTGGCTGGCATCAAGTGCCTTTGAAATCCATGCTGGAGGAAAGCTTGGGCTTTCCCGTCTGGCTCAGGAACGATGTTGACCTTGGAGCCCTGGGGGAGCATCGTTTTGGTGCCGGACGTGGATTTGACCAGCTAGTATATTTGGCCCTGGGCACAGGCATTGGGGGAGGGGTAATCGTGGGAGGTAAGCTCCTGTCCGGCACCCGGGTCTCGGCCATGGAGGCCGGACATATGGTGATAAGTCCTGATGGGCCAAGGTGTAACTGTGGGCGCAGAGGCTGCCTAGAGTCTCTGGCCTCCGGGACAGCCATTGCCCGCCGAGCAAAGGAGCGGCTCTTGCGGGGGGAAAATAGCCACATTACTGACTTGGTGGACACTGATTTGCGCCGAGTTACGGCCAAGCTGGTGACCCGTGCGGCTAAAGAGGGTGATGCTTTAGCCCAGCAGGTGCTGGAGGAGGCAGGCAGGTGGCTGGGCATCGGAGTGGTAAACCTGATCCTTCTTTTTGACCCTCAGGTGGTTATCATTGGTGGTGGGGTGGCCGGGGCAGGGAAATTCATCTTGGAGCCAGTTCGTCAGGCAGTACGCCAGTGGATCCTTCCCTATTTTGGACGTGAGGTGCCCGTAGTTCCTTCAAAGCTGGGGGACAATGCTAACCTCAGGGGAGCCATAGCGCTGGCGCTGGATGAGTTGGCTACCACCTCATGAGGTCGACCTTCTGCACATCTATGGTCTCCCGGCGGCGGTAGAGGGTGAGGATTATGGCCAGCCCTATGGCTACTTCAGCGGCAGCCACCACCATCACGAAGATGACGAAGACCTGCCCGCTGAGCAATACTACCTGGGGGGCGAGGTACCTGGAGAAGGCCACCAAAGCCAGGTTAACTGCGTTGAGCATTAGCTCAAGGCACATCAGGATTCCTATGGCGTTCCGCTTGGCCAAGGCCCCATAAAGGCCGATGGAGAAGAGAATGCCTGACAGGATGAGATAATGTGTCAGCCCTAACATTTCACTTCTCCTTCATTAGAGAGATGGCACCGATGAGGACAGCCAGAAGCAATACGGCCGTTATCTCGAAGGGGAGTAGAAACCCCCCATGCCCGAAGAGCGCCAGCGAGAGGCCGTGAGTGGTTGGCTGACCCTGGGCTACCTGCGGCGATCCAGGTACAGGAGCAAGGCTAGGCCAGTGAGTTGCCAGGGCAACGAGGATGAAAGCAGCCAGCATCAGTCCGGAGACCAGCAAAGCGGACAACCGAAAGCGGCCAAAGGGGTTACCGCGGTATACTTCCCGGGTGAGCATGATGGCAAAGATGATGAGTATGGAGATAGCCCCGGCATAGATAAGGATTTGCACCACGGCCAGAAAGTCAGCATTCAGGAGGACATATATCCCGGCGACGCCGAGAAAGCAGAGCACCAGCATCAGAGCCGCATGGAAGAGATTACGTAGCAGCACCACTCCAAGCGCTGCTATTACGATAATTACTGCCAGCATCCAGAAAGCTATGGAGATTCCCACGGATGCTCCTTCTGGTTCACCAACAGAGTCTGCTGCGGGAGCTCAGCCTCATATTCCGGCCGGGCGAAAGCACTAGGAACTTTTCCTGGAGCGGCAAGCTCCTCCTGGCCCACGACGAGCTCGGAGAATCTGGTACGGGCACTCTCGTAGCCTAGCCCAAAGGCCAGGGATTTAGTAGGGCAAGCCTCAACACAAAGGCCACAGTAGATGCATTTGCCCAGGTCTATCTCGAACTTCTCTACCACCCGTTCCTTCCCCTTTCCAGAGGCAATGACCGTAATGTTTCCATGTGGGCAAGCTTGAGCACAGACACTGCATCCGATGCATTTTTCAGGGTCCCAGACAAACTCCTGTCCTCGCCAGCGGCGGGAAACATTAAGTTTCTCCCAAGGGTATTGAGTGGTGATTGGAATGCGGGAAGCATTGCGGATGGTAGTGGCTAGGCCCTTAAGGAGCCCTAGGCCAAAGCCAATCCGGAAAGGCCGGGAGCAGAGATATATCAGTAGACCGGCGATGGCTATGTTCACTGGGGCTAGCCAGCCGGGGAAAGAGGGGAGCAGAATGAGTTCACCACCGATGATGAAAAGGTTCAGGATGGAAAGCGGGAGAAGAAACTTCCAGGAGAATCCCATAAGCTGGTCTATTCGGATCCTGGGGAAGGTTCCCCTGATCCACACGATGACCATAAAGACGAGCACCACCTTGATGAGGAGCCAAAGAAATGGGGGAAGCAGAGGTCCCTTCCACCCGCTCAGGAAAAGGATGGCGGTCAGGAGGGAGACTATTAAGGCTTCGGTATATTCTGCCAGGTAAAACAGGGCAAATTTCATCCCGGAGTACTCAATATGATACCCGGTAACGAGTTCTGACTCGGCCTCGAGCAGGTCCATCGGAGTTCGCTGAATTTCGGTTAGGGCGCCGATGAAGTAGATAAGGAAGCTTAGAGGGAGAAGGATGACAAAGGGCACATGCTGCTGGCGGATAATTTCCTGCAGGGAGAGGGACGAGGTGACCATTATCACTGCCACGAGGGCCAGCATCATCGGTATCTCATAGCTTATGATCTGAGCCACCGCTCTTAATGAAGCTACCAGGGAGAACTTGTTGGCCGAGCCCCAGCCAGCCATAAAGATGCCGATAAGTGAGAGGAGGCCGATGGCCAGGACATAGAGTATCCCCACGTTGAGGTCAGGCACCAGACCGGCCCCTTCTTGAAAGGGAATGACCACGAAGACAAAGGCCGTGGCCGAGAAGGCGACCAGTGGAGCTAGGAAATGAACCCACCTATCGGCCCTCTGAGGGACGATATCTTCCTTGAGGAGGATCTTGACCGCATCAGCGATTGGCTGAAGGAGTCCAAAGGGTCCAGCTCGATTGGGTCCTAGGCGGAGCTGGACTCGGGCTATCCAGCGGCGCTCCAGCCAAATAAAGGCCATCACTAGGAGCAAATCAAAGGCCAGGAGAAGAATCGCCCAGAATCCCCAATGGCCCCAGTATCCCCCGGGCCAACTGGGTGAGACCGGTTTTCCCAGAATGCTCATCAGGCATCCACCTCGCCCAGGCAAATGTCAATGCTTCCCAGGGTGATGATGGCATCGGCAAGCTTTAGGCCGACAACCATCTCTCGCAGAGCAGTGAGGTTGAGAAGTGAGGGCCGGCGTATGCGAAAGCGATAGGGTTTATCCGAGCCGTCGCTGACCAGATAGAACCCTAGTTCACCTTTGGGTCCCTCAACATGTCCATAGGCCTCTCCTTTTGGTGGCCGAAGAATCTTGGGAACCTTCGCTCTGACTTCGCCCTCCGGGAGTTGTTCCACGGCCTGCTCCAGGATGCGCACGCTTTGCCTCATCTCTTCAATTCGCACGCGGTAGCGGTCATAGGCATCGCCCACCGTGCCAATGGGGATCTCAAAATCGAAGCGGGGGTAAACCGAGTAGGGATCGGTCTTGCGCAGATCCCACTTTACTCCACTTCCCCGAAGCACTGGTCCAGCAGCCGAAGCGTTGATAGCCTTCTCCGGGGGAAGTATGCCTATCCCTCTAGTCCGGGCCAGCACGATCTCATTCTCCTTCAGGAGCTGGTCGTATTCATCGATATAGCCACACATCTCCCGGAGGAACTTCTTGAGGGCTGGAATGAACTCCTCTGGGATGTCCATGGCCACTCCGCCGATGCGGAAGTAGTTATAGGTCATCCGCTGGCCACAGACCATCTCAAACAGATCGAGAATTTTCTCTCGTTCTCGGAACATATAGAGCAGCGGAGTGAAAAATGCCCCTAAGTCATTGAAGAAGGTCCCCACACCTATGACATGGCTGGCAAGGCGCATCAGTTCAGCCATGATCACCCGGAGGTACTCGGCCCGCTCAGGGATTTCTATCCCAGCCAGCTTTTCCACGGCCAACACATAGGCAAAGTTGTTGCTCATCGAGGCCACGTAGTCCAGCCGGTCAGTTAGAGGGATGTTCTGAGTATAAGTGCGGCCTTCGGCCAGTTTCTCAATCCCTCGGTGAAGGTAGCCAACCACTGGCTCCAGGTCGGCGATGACCTCCCCGTCGAAGGTGACCCGCATTCGGAAGACGCCGTGGGTAGAGGGATGCTGAGGTCCAAAGTTGATGACTATCGGCTCGGTCTTTAGAGGCATGGCTGGGTTTCCTCCCTGGGGAAAGCTGTAGTCTCTTCCTCTCCCGGTGCTTTCCAGTCTTTGCGCAGGGGATGACCAGGGAATCCCTCCCAGAGGAGAAGCCTCCGCAGGTCTGGATGCCCTTCAAACTCTATGCCCAGAAGGTCATAGATCTCTCGCTCTTGTAAATTAGCTCCTTGCCATAGGCTTACTACTGAGGGAACTACCGGCTTTTCCTTCTCATAACATCTGGTCTTGACCACCAGGCTGTGGTTATGCCGGAGGGAAACAAGCTGATAAATTAGCTCGAGGTACTCCGGGTAGTCGATTCCGGTGATATTGGTCAAATAGTTGAAATCCAGTTCGGGTGTTTCTTGGAGGAAGCGCATGACGTCGAAGAGGGATTCCTTCTTGACTACTATAGCTTGAGGGGCAGACTCAACCACCGAGTCTGGAAGAATTTGATTTATCTTTTGGGCCAGATCTTGGCCTGAGAAGGCCTCGGTCATCTATGTTTTCCTCCAAGCGCAGGGCTGACAAGTTTTAGCAGAAGCTCGATCTTCGGTAGCTTTATAGGGGCCTCGCTCTTTACTTTGTCCCGCAGCATAAGCAAGCCATAGAGCAAGGCCTCAGGCCTTGGGGGGCAACCGGGAACATAGATGTCCACCGGAACGATGCGGTTCACGCCAGGAACCACGCTGTAGGAATCGGCAAAGGTGCCCCCGCTGATGGCACACGAACCCATGGCCACCACCCACTTCGGCTCGGGCATCTGGTCATAGACTCGCTTCAGGGCAGGCGCCATCTTCCAGGTCAGTGTCCCGGCCACGATCATCAGGTCTGCCTGACGGGGAGAAGCCCGGAAGACTTCCATGCCGAACCGAGCGATATCCCAGCGGGAGGCAGAGGTGCAGATCATCTCTATGGCACAGCACGCCAGCCCAAACGTCACCGGCCAGACGGAGAAATGTCTTGACCAGCTTATAAACCTATCCAGGGAGGTTACTAGAACGTTCTTCTCCATCCTTTGGGGGAGCTCTGGCTCGGGAAGGGGAGCCTGAGAGGCCTTCTTAAGCCCCTCAATGACTTCGCCCTCTTCTCGATCGAGCTCCAGGCTGGAGTAGGGCCGGGTTATTTCCATTCTAGAGCCCCTTTCTTCCAGGCAAAGATAAGTCCCACCACAAGGATGAAGAAGAAAATTCCCATGACTATGAAGCCGAAAGCCTTAAGTTGGCCTCTGAAGCCAACTGCCCAGGGGAAGAGGAAAACGGCCAGGATGTCGAATAGCATGAAGCCAATGGCATAAAGGTAATAGCGGAAGTTGAACTGAATCCAGGTCTCGCCGATGGTCTGCATTCCACACTCATAGGTAGAGCTCTTAGCTGGGGAGGGCTTCCGGGGCACTAGTCCTACATAGCGGAGGGCGATGGGAAGCAATACCAGGGTGATGGTGAAAAGGGCAACTAGGATCAGAAACAGCCCTATTTGACCAAACTCACCTAGTAAGCTCACACTTTCTCCTACACGAAATTTTATTCCGTGGGGAAGACGAAATCAATGTCTCCCATGCCCTTTACCTGCCTGCGAGTCAGGGTAATAGGGTAGCATTCTCAGCCAAATGAAGCAGCACATAAGGAAAGACTCCAAATAAGAGCACTCCTAGAGCAGTGATGGCCAAGGCAGCCCGAAGAGCGCCAGAGGAGGGCACGCCCTCCTCTGAGGAGGGCTGGCTGAGGAACATTACCTTGACCACCCGCAAATAGTAGTAGGCGGAGATGACAGAATTTACCACGCCGATGATTACCAGCCAGAGGAATCCGGCTTGTATGCCAGCGCTGAAGATATAGACCTTGGCCATGAAGCCAGCCGTGGGGGGGATCCCAGTGAGGGAGATGAGACAGAGGGCTAGGATGAGAGCCAGTGCCGGGGCTCTTCTGGCCATCCCGGAGTAATCCTCGATGAGGTCACTCTCTATCTTATTGGAGATAGCAATGATGGCGGTAAAGGCTCCCAGATTAGCCAAGGTGTAAGCCACAAGGAAGAAAATAACGCCGCTTCGCCCTATGTTGCTGGCGGCTGCCAGACCTACCATGAGGTAGCCTGCGTTGGCAATTCCGGAGTACCCCAGCAGGCGCTTGATATTCCCCTGCCATATGGCCACCACATTCCCCAGAGTCATCGTTATGGCACTTAGCACGGCGATGGTCAGGCTCCAGTCGGCATGGAGCCAGGCTGGCTGACCAAAGGCCTGGTAAAAAACCCGTAGGATAACGGCGAACCCGGCTGCCTTACTGCCTACGGAGATGTAGGCCGTGATAGGGGTGGGGGCACCCTCGTAAACATCGGGCACCCATCCATGGAAAGGAACCGCGGCCATCTTGAAGCCAAAGCCGGCGATAAGCAGCACTACGCCGAGGAGTAGGGCCGGTTCCCTAATTCCTCCCGCAGCCAGGGCCTGGGCGATCTCGGAGAGTTCGGTTCTTCCGGTGAGGCCGAACATTAGGGCCATGCCATAAAGGAGCGTGGCCGAGGCTATCGCCCCCAGAAGTAAGTATTTAATCCCCGCCTCGGTGGATTTCTCGTCCTTCAGAAAAGCTACCAAGGCATATAGAGGCAGGCTGGAAAGCTCCAGGGCCAGGTAGATGGAAATGAGCTCCCCTGTAGCTGCCAGGAGGGTGAATCCGGTGGTCGAGAGAAGGATTAAGGCATAATATTCGCCGTGAAGGCGGGGAATCCGGGGCAGGTAATCTGTGGAATAAAGGAGGGTGAGGAAAGCAATGCCCAGGAAGAGGAAGCAGAAGAAGAGGCTAAAGCCATCCACGGCAAGCATCCCTGAGAGGATGGTCTCCTGATGGCCCCACAGGGAAAGGGCGAAACCAAAGGGCAGGGCCAGGCCAGCAGCGCTGACTATTCCCAGAATCCGCTTCTCCTTGAGGAAAAGGTCGAGCAGAACTATTATCAGGGCCAGGGCTCCCAGGCTAAGTTGTGGCGAAATGAGATACCAATTCATTAGCTCACCTTACTCATAATCCTAAGGCCTTCGCTAGAGACATGACGCTCGGGTTGATGACATCGGTTAAGACTCTGGGGTAAACCCCGATGAGCATGATGCCGACAATGAAAAGAGTCGACATAGCCAGCTCGAGCGGGCCTAGGTCTGGTGTTCTATCATACTCTGGCTTGGGCTCTCGATAGAAGACACGTTCTATAACCCAGAGCATGTATCCCGCGGTGATCACCATACAGATCATGGCAATGATGGTGCAGATCTTTATTGCTGGGAAAATGGGGCTGGTAAAACTACCCCAAAAGGTGATGAATTCAGCCACAAATCCGGAGGTGGTGGGAAGACCCAGGGAAGCGAGTCCAGCTATGCTGAAAGCCACAGCCAGGAGCGGCATTTGTCGGGCTAGGCCTCCCAGGAGGGGAATACGCCGCTCGTGAGCCTTGTGATAGAGCAGCCCTACTAGGGCGAAGAGCATCCCGGTGATGAGTCCATGAGAGAACATCTGCAGGGTAGCCCCGGTAAGGCTTAGCGGGGCGAGGGCAAAAATGCCCAGGAGGACATAGCCCATATGGCTGATGGAACTATAGGCGATGAGACGCTTCAGGTCAGTTTGTCTCAGAGTGACTGCTGCCCCGTATAGCGTGTTGATCAGGGCAAAGATGACCAGCATGAAGGCGTAGGCTTTAGCTACCTCGGGGAAGATTCCCACCTCCCTTATCATGCCATAGCCACCCATCTTGATGAGTGCCCCGGCCAGCATCACGCTGCCGGCCGTGGGGGCATCGGTATGAGCATCTGGGAGCCAGGTGTGGAGGGGAAACATGGGGAGCTTAACGGCGAAGCAGAAAAAGATGAGGAAGAAGATTAAGGTGCGCAGGCCAATACTCAGTGCAGGTGCCTTATCCACCAGTTCCACCATGCTCCAGGTTCCAGTATAAAAGTAGGCGAGCAGTATGCCAGCCAGCATCATCGCGCTGCCAGTGAAGGTGTAGATTACGTATTTTATGGCCGAATATTCCTTTCTCCCCAGAGGTGGAGGAGTGCCCCAGATGGAGATCAGGAAATACATGGGGATCATCTCTATTTCCCAGAAGAGGAAGAAGAGCAGAAGATCCTGAGCGCAGAAGACCCCCAGGATGCTGGTCTCAAGGAGAAGAAGCCAGGCAAAGTACTCCCGAGCACGGAAATGAATCTCCGTCCAAGAGACCAGCACAGCCAGGAAGCTCAGGAAGGAAGTAAGCAGCACCATGAGCATGCTTATGCCATCAACGCCCAAAAAATACTCGGCGTTGATGGCTGGAATCCAAGAAGCTTTCTCCACAAGCTGGAGGCCGGGGGCTGAGCGATCGAAAAGGCAGAAGAGGGCTAGCGAGAGAGCCAAGTTGAGGGCCGTGAAAGCTGCCGCACCCAGCTTAATCTCCCTCTCGCTCCGGGCGAGGAGTACCCAGCCAATCCCTAGGATAGGGAGGAAAATTACCACTGAGAGCAGATGATAATCTTCCATCTCAGATTAGGTATAGAACCCTATAAGCAGTATAGCCAGGATGACGATTACGCCCAGGCCTATGGCCAGGCCATAGGCCTGAAGCTGGCCAGTCTGTAGCTTTCGGGTCACGCCACCCAGAGCCAGGGTCACCCAGGCTGTTCCATTGACTATTCCATCAACTACGTATTTATCGAGGACGTGACAGAGCCGGAATATCCCGCTAACCAGGAATCGCTTTACGATCACTCCACCGTAAAGGTCATCAAACCAATACTTGTTCCAGAGCATGAGGTAAATAGGCCTGAAGGCTCGCGCAATGGTTTCGGCGGAGAGCCATTGGGCACTGTAGATGGCATAGGCCAGGAGAATGCCCAGGCCTGCTAGCATAAGCCCGGCCCAGGGCAGGGGATGGGTCAGGATTTCGAAGAAGCCGTGCTCTTCCCCTCCTAGGAAGCGACTCACTCCCAGGAATCCGCCGATGACGGCCACAGTGGCCAGAGCAACCATGGGAACCACCATCGCTGGCGGAGACTCGTGCAGGTGCTCTTTGTGCTCCCCTCGGTATTCCCCCCCGAAGGTCATGAAGATTATGCGGAACATGTAAAAGGCGGTGAGGAACACGGTGATCATGCCCAGGTAGAACAGAGCAGGGCGGTAGTCGAAGGAGTAGGCTAAAACCTCATCCTTGCTCCAGAATCCGGCGAAGGGCCAAATGCCAGAGATGGAAAGTGAGGCAGCAAGGAAGGTGGTGAAGGTCCAGGGTTGATATCTTCTCATCCCACCCATCTCCCGCATATCGAAAGTGCCCGTGGCGTGATTGACACTTCCGGCTCCTAAGAAGAGGAGGCATTTGAAATAGGCATGAGTAAAAAGGTGGAAGATGCCCACGGCGATTGCGGCCCCCAGAGGTATTTTGCCCTCCGCCACCCCCAGTCCGGCCGCACCCAGGCCAAGCATCATATATCCTAGCTGGCTGATGGTGGAGTAGGCCAGCACCCGTTTGATGTCAACCATTACCAGGCCCATGGTGGCAGCGAAGATGGCGGTGAATCCCCCGATGAAGGCTACTGTGGAGAGGGCTGCGTGCGCCTCCGGGAGGGTGAAGAGGGGGAATATGCGGGCTACCAGGAAGACGCCGGCAGCCACCATGGTGGCGGCATGAATTAAAGAGCTAACTGGAGTGGGGCCCTCCATGGCATCGGGGAGCCAGACATGCAGGGGAAATTGGGCTGACTTCCCCACTGCCCCGGAGAAAATGCCGATGGCCAGCCAGGTTATGACCGTGCCGGAGAGGGTGCCCGCCAGATAAGCCGCATGCAAAAGCTCGGGAATTTTCAGGATGTCGAAGGTGCCAGTGTTGAGGTAAATGCCGATTATGGCCGCCAGGAAGCCAAAATCGCCCAGGCGAGTGACTAGGAAGGCCTTTTTGGCCGCCGCAGCGGCCGAAGGGCGGTGGAACCAGAATCCAATGAGCAGATAGGAGCAGAGCCCCACTAGTTCCCAGAAAACATAGAGGAAGAGGAGACTTGAGGCCAGAACCAGGCCCAGCATCGAAGCCGTAAAGAGGGACATGAAGGCAAAATAGCGGCAGTATCCTGAATCCCCCTGCATGTAGCCCTGGGAATAAATCTGCACCAAAAGGCTCACCGAAGTGACCACGAGGAGCATTATGGCAGTGAGCCGGTCGATGAGTAACCCGATGCTGATCTCGAAGTTACCCAGAGGGACCCATTCCAAGGGCTTAATGGGAAGGGGCAGTTGGGAAGCTTGACTTACCTCGATGAGCGTAATGACCGAGAGAATGAGGGAGAGGCCAATAGCAGCGATGGTGACATAGCCACTTAGTTGTGGACGTTGATTGAAGAAGGGGCGAAGGAATAAAGAGATGATGAGGAAGGAAAAGAGCGGCAGCAGAAAGATAAGCCAGTAAAATATATCAGGCATTAGTTAGCTCGTAAGTTTTACTGCCTAACCCCCAACTGCTTGGAATTTATCACTTTTAGCTTCGATTTGTCAAGAAAGCTCTTAGCCTTTGCTGGCCACGGCTACAGCAGGAAGATAAATTGGAGGTGTTAGAAGTCCGCTCCCCACCCAGCGGGACTCCTTGCCGATGGCGGTGATCTTCTTGAGGAGTTCGTACACGTTTCCGGAGATCATGGTGTCCTTTACCCGCCCGATTATCTCCCCATTTTCCACCCGGTAGCCCAGGAGAACATTCCCGCTAAATTCCCCACCCAGAACATTCCCCTGTTCGGCGCCAATTAGCTGCTCCACCACCAGGCCTTGCTTTACGTCTTGCAGCATTTTCTCGAAGTCAACCTCCCCTTCCCGGATGACGAGGGCACTCGTGGAGGGAGCTGGCAGGGAAGTAAGGGAGCGACTGGCACTGCCGGTGCTCTGGGTGCCTGCCAGACCTGCCGTCTGCAGGTCGTAGAGGAAGTTTTGCACCACGCCGCCCTCTATTAGAGTGGTCCTTTGACTGGGCACTCCTTCATCGTCAAAACTCCGGCTTGCAG
Organism: uncultured Dehalococcoidia bacterium; assembly: GCA_964548795.1. GTDB lineage: Bacteria > Chloroflexota > Dehalococcoidia > SZUA-161 > SpSt-899 > CAZYDA01. The sequence continues at coordinate 29,444 of CAZJSO010000007.1, forward strand.
GCCGGAAGGGGAGGGTGGCATCATCCCAGAGGGAGAACTTGGGGTCGAAGACCTGTTTCCCCTTTTGTCCCCCCAGCGGAGAAGCTCCCCGAAGCACCGTTTTCCCATTGAAGGCCAGGGTGAGGGGGGTAATCAGGGCGCTGGCCACCCCATGCGGGGTGAAGATCACTGGAACTTGCCCAGTTGGAGCAGGAACTATGTTTCTGGCCCACTGCAGTTGCTCCAGCGTAGTTCGGAGAATGCTGCTGGGATCGAGAATTGGGTGACAGGAACTTTGCCAATCGCCTACGAAGAGCATATCCCTATCCCTTATAAGAACACCCTCCAGGCTTAGGCTGAAGAAGCTCTTCCGATAGCTTGCCTCTCCTCCCCGGGAGTTCAAAATCCGAATCCGTAACATGCCCCTATTCACTGCTCCCTCACAGATAATCTCGGGCTCATGCTGCCTTACCTCATCGATGAGCTGCTGGCCGAGCTCGGCCAGCTTTTCCTCGGGGACCTTTACTACCTCGGGGTCGTA
>CAZJSO010000008.1:0-27414 GCA_964548795.1 uncultured Dehalococcoidia bacterium
TAAATACGCTGATATTATACTACAATTCTCCCAGAAACGCAAGCACCTGTGCTGGTGCTCTGTTCCTACCTATAGCTAATATAGGGTCGCCGCGTATGATATAATTTAGTGCGTCCTCTCTAGGTGGTTGATTCAAACTGGGTGCCGGGGAGGGATTTATAGCTAAGGCTGGTGAGGTGAAAGGAGAAGTAGCTGCCAAAAAGCTGGCCCGGGTGAATATCCGCGGGGTGGTGCAGGGGGTTGGCTTTAGGCCTTTTGTTTATCGACTGGCCCACGAGTGTAAGGTTAATGGCTGGGTGCGCAACACCTCGGCGAACGTGGAAATAGAGGCTGAGGGGGGAGAGGAAGCGCTGGAGAGATTTCTTGCCGGGCTTAAAACCAAGGCCCCCCCAATGGCCACCATAGAGGAAATAAAGGTATCCTTGGATGCTCCAAGGGGTCATGTTGGCTTCGAGATAAAGAAAAGCCAGGCCCAGGAGGGGAAGTACCAGCTTGTATCTCCGGATATCGCCACCTGCCAGGATTGCCTGAGGGAGATCTTCAACCCCGATGACCGACGCTATCGCTATCCCTTCACTAACTGCACTAACTGCGGCCCACGCTTTACCATCATCGAGGACATCCCCTATGACCGCCCCCGGACCACTATGAAGAAATTCAAGATGTGCGCACAATGTCAGGAGGAGTATGAAAACCCGCTTGACCGGCGCTTTCATGCTCAGCCCAATGCCTGCCCTGAATGTGGTCCGAGTTTAGAGCTGGTAACCTGTGAAGGCACCCCAGTGCTTTCTGACGATGCTATCTCAGCGGTGGCTGAGCTTCTCAAGGGAGGCAAGATCGTGGCGCTCAAAGGCCTGGGTGGGTTCCACCTGGCCTGTGACGCTACTGGCAGGGAAGCCGTAGGCCTCCTGCGGGAGAGGAAGGGGAGGCCCTCTAAACCCCTGGCAGTGATGATGAGCTCCTTAGAGGAGGTGAAGTGCCACTGTTTTGTTTCCCCTGGGGAAGAAGATCTTCTTCTTTCCCCACAGTGTCCTATTGTGCTTCTAAGGTGGAAGAAGAGCCAGTCCTCCATCTGCGAGGAAGTGGCTCCAGCACTTAAATATCTCGGCGTAATGCTCCCCTACACCCCCCTCCACCACCTGCTTTTGCGAGAAGTGGGGATCCCTCTGGTTATGACCAGCGGCAACCTGAGTGAGGAACCCATTGTTAAGGACAACGACGAGGCTTTGCGCCGGCTGGGACATATCGCTGACTACTTCCTGCTTCACAACCGCGATATCTATGCCAAGTATGACGACAGCGTTTCCTTGGTGGAGGATGGTGTGAGGCTCATACGTCGGGCTCGTGGTTATGCCCCCTACCCTATCTTACTTCCCTTCAAGACCAGGCAAATCCTGGCCTGCGGAGCGGAGCTGAAGAATACCTTCTGTCTGACACGAGAGCAACATGCCTTCCTCAGCCAGCACATCGGAGATATGGAAAATGAGGAGACGCTGGAGCACTACGAGAATACTGTTGAACTTTACAAGCGGCTGTTCCGCATCCGGCCTGAAGTCATAGCCTATGACCTCCACCCGGAATATCTTTCCACCAAATATGCCCTTGCCTTGGGCTCCCAGGGCAATTACCAGCTCGTCGGGGTGCAGCACCACCACGCTCATATTATAAGCTGCCTGGCGGAGAACGGGGTTCAGGGACCGGTGATTGGCGTAGCCTTCGATGGCACAGGTTATGGCCTGGATGGCAGGATCTGGGGTGGGGAGTTCCTGGTCGCTGACTGTAAGGGCTTCGAGAGAGCTGGACATCTGGAATATGCCCCTTTGCCTGGTGGGGAGGCAGCCATAAAGAGGCCCTATCGCATGGCGCTAAGCTACCTCTTCACCTTACTGGGTCCAGAAGCCTCCGTGGAGGGGCTTCCCCTTCTAAGCCAGCTTGACCCAGAGGAAGTTGAGGTGGTTAGGCTTCAAGTTAAGCGGGGGATAAACTCTCCCATGGCTTCCAGCGCTGGTCGGCTTTTTGATGGCATCTCAGCCCTGGTAGGGGTGCGGGGAGTGGTGGATTACGAAGCTCAGGCAGCGGTGGAACTAGAGATGCTGGCCCCAGATGGGGTTGAGTCTGTGGAACTTGAGCCCTACCCCTTTTCCCTTGTCGAGGATGGGAAATATAAGGTGGTGAGGCTAGGGGAACTTATTTCCGCCGTAGTCCAAGATGTGAGAAAACAAGTTGTCCCTTCCCTGATATCAGCCCGATTCCACCAGACTATGGCCCAGCTAATCCTCAAGACCTGTCAGCTCATCTCGCAGGAGACAGGAATAAAACAAGTGGCCCTGAGCGGCGGTGTTTTCCAGAACCGTCTGCTTTTCCGGCTGACCATGAAATTGCTGGAGCAAGCCGGGTTCGAAGTCCTAACCCATTGGATGGTACCCTGTAATGATGGTGGTGTCTCCCTCGGCCAGGCGGTGGTGGCCAACTTCGCAACGTGATATGATTAACTTAGGTGCTCGGAGATAGATGAAGTGTGTTTGGCGATTCCGGCAAAGGTGATATCCATCCAGGGTCAGGAAGCTGAGGCAGAAATAGGGGGCATCTCCCGGAAGATAAGCCTGGCCCTTACTCCCGAGGCCAGGGTAGGCGATTATGTTCTGCTACACACGGGCTATGCCATATCCATCGTTGACCAAGAAGAGGCCCAGGAAACCCTCAAGATGCTGGAGGAAATAGCTGAGTTATCTGGGAATGAAGTTCGTTGATGAGTTTCGTCGTTCGGAGCTAGCTCAGGGTTTAGTTCGCCGAATCCATCAGAGTTCCACCAGGGAGGCCCGCTTTATGGAATTCTGCGGCGGGCACACGGTGACCATCCTGAAGCATGGCATTCGTCAGCTACTTCCTGCCAGTATCGAGATGCTCTCCGGGCCGGGATGTCCGGTGTGCGTGACCGATAATGCTGACCTGGACAAGGCCATTGCTCTGGCGCACATTCCCGGGGTGATCCTGGCCACCTTCGGCGATATGCTCAAAGTTCCCGGAAGCCGTTCTAGCCTGCAGAAGTCTAAGGCTGAGGGAGCCGATGTGCGGATGGTTTATTCCAGCCTTGATGCCCTCCAGATCGCCCGCCAGAATCCCGGGAAAAAGGTGATTTTCCTTGGCATAGGATTTGAGACCACTGCCCCGGGCATTGCGGCCTCAGTCCTGCAGGCGGAGCAGGAAGGGCTCAGGAACTACTACGTGCTTTCCCTACATAAGCTGTGCCCGCCGGTAATAAGGTCTTTGCTCGACTCCGGCGAGGTAAGGCTAGATGGCTTTATCCTCCCGGGACATGTGAGTGCCATCATTGGCTCTCGGGCCTGGGAATTTCTGGCCCGAGATTATGGAATTCCCGGAGTGGTCTCCGGATTTGAACCCTTGGATGTGCTGCAGTGCGTGGATATGCTGGTCTCCCAGGTTGAGAGAGGGGAAGCGAAAGTTGAAATCGCCTACCGACGGGGGGTAAAGCCCGAGGGCAACCTAAGGGCCCAGGAGTTGATGTATCAGGTATTTGAGCCTTGTCCAGCTCGCTGGCGAGGGATTGGGGAAGTGCCCGATAGCGGCCTTCAGCTTGGAGAAAAGTTTGCACGGTTCAACGCTGAGCTTGTCTTTGCACCTGACCCCGGCCCCGCCGTGGAACCAAAGGGGTGCATCTGTGGAGACATCCTCCGCGGAGTCAAGACTCCTGAAGACTGTCGCCTCTTTGCTCGGGTGTGTACCCCAGAGAACCCGGTGGGACCCTGCATGGTCTCCTCCGAGGGAAGTTGCGCCGCCTACTACCTTTATGGACAGGACGATGAGTGACAGAATTCTGCTGGCTCACGGAAGTGGGGGGAAGCTAGGCCATGAACTGGTGGAGAAAACCTTTGTGCGAGCCCTTTCCAACCCTTATCTTTCCAAATTGGATGACTCAGCCAGCTTTGATCTCAGTGGAAGGCTGGCCTTCACCACCGACAGCTACGTGGTGGATCCCATCTTCTTTCCCGGCGGCGACATCGGTCGTTTGGCCATCTGCGGCACGGTGAATGATTTGGCCATGGTTGGAGCCACCCCCCTTTATCTGAGCCTCTCCCTCATTATCGAGGAAGGCTTCCTCCAGGAGGATCTGAGGCGGGTTGTGGGTTCAATCAAAGCTGCGGCTGAGGAAGCGGGGGTGGTGATCATTACCGGGGATACTAAAGTGGTGCATCGGGGGAAGGCCGACGGGATTTTTATAAACACCGCTGGCCTGGGGATAATTCCCGAGGGGGTAGATATCTCCGGTTCCAATGCCAGGCCGGGGGACAAGGTCATCCTGAGTGGTTCCCTAGGTGACCATGGAATTGCGGTTCTGAGCCGGCGTGAGGGTTTAAGCTTTTCCACCGAGCTCAAGAGTGATGTGGCTCCACTAAACAAGCTGGTGGCGGAGATGCTGGCGGCCTGCCCGCGAATACACTGTCTGCGGGACCCTACCCGAGGTGGTCTGGCCACCACCTTGAACGAGATAGCTCAGAAGTCGGGCGTGAGCATCCGGCTGGAGGAGGAGAAAATTCCGGTGAGGGAGGAGGTGAGGGCTGCCTGCGAGATGCTGGGCCTTGACCCGCTTTACGTGGCCAACGAGGGAAAAGCCGTGGTAGTTGTACCGACCGAAGAGGCAGAACACGTTTTGGAAGCAATGAGACAAAATCCCTATGGTAAACAAGCCATGCTAATCGGTGAAGTCAGGGAGGAACATCCGGGGAGGGTTATCTTGAAGACCAGGCTAGGTACATCCAGAATAGTGGACATGCTGGTGGGAGACCCCTTGCCCCGGATCTGCTAGGCCGCTTGTCGTTGAAGACATGCCAATCACGCCGAGTCCTAACCCGGCCCCAGCTCCTGAAGCACTAGCCTCACCAATTTTGGAATCGTCTTCTTCACCTTCGGGGTGCATTCCTCGCTAAAGGTAATGGTGTCCTCAACCTCTACAGCGAAGATAACGATCTCCTGAGGTAATGGCAGGCCGAGTTCTTGGCCAAACTTTATAGCGGTGGGCAGATCAACGCCATGGGTGAGGACGGGTTGAGAAGGAATAGCCAAATCCTCCAGGCTCAACCGGTGGATCTGCCCGACTTCGCCCTGAGGGGTCTGGATGGCATCAATGATAATCGCTCGGTCAAAGTTTTGTAGGAAGTCCAGAAGGCCAAAGCCAGAGGTATCAGCCTCAATGACCTTCACCTCTGGACTACTGATTCTTTTCTCCAGAGACTTTGCCACCTGATTGCCCACCCCGTCATCACAACGGATGGGATTCCCCAGCCCCAAAATAAGCGTCTTCAAGGTTCTCGTATTAGATGGCTACCACTTCTTTCACTTCCGGTATCTGCTCCTTGAGTATTCGCTCGATTCCTGCCTTTAGGGTCAGGGTGGCCATAGGACAACCACCGCAGGCGCCGAGGAGTCGAAGTTTAACTTTCCCCTGGCTTACATCCACCAACTCCACGTCTCCACCGTCGGCCTGCAAGGCCGGCCTTATCCTATTGAGTGCTGCCTCCACTTTCTCCCGCACAATTCCTCCCTTTTAATTTATTGCAAATTCCGACCGAGCCGCTGAAGTTCGTTTCCCTCTCGGTCGTGGATGATGATTTCTAAAGGCATCTGGCCGGGCAGGGTATGAGTGGCGCAGGCCAGACAGGGATCGTAAGCCCGGAAAGCCATCTCCACCATGTTGAGCAGTCCCTCGGTAACCACCTTCCCCTTCTTGATCAGCTTCTGCGCTGCCCTCTTCACTGACATGTTCATGGCTGGGTTGTTCTGCACTGTGGCCACGATGAGATTTACCTTTTGGATAATCCCCTTTTCGTCGGTCTGGTAGTGGTGGTACAGGGTGCCCCGCGGTGCCTCCACCACCCCCACCCCCTCATCCGGGGTGTGGCTGGGAATGGTGCGTACCTCCGGGCTGCCCACCTCCTCATCCTGGGCCAGCTCCAGCAGCCTCTCGGCGGCATAGGCTGTCTCAACCAAGCGGGCCCAATGAAAGGCCAGCGTATGGTGTACTGGCTTTACCCCGAAAGTAGCGAAGAACTTCTCATAGGCCTCCTGAGCTAGAGGCGTGGCCATGCCGTCAGCCACGTTGAGCCGGGCCAGGGAGTTTACTCGGTATACCCCGCTACCTTTTCCCTCCACCATGCCCTTCCAGCCGACCTTCTTCAGGAAGGGGAACTTAAGGTAGGACCAGGGCTCAGTGTGCTCCGCAACATGCTCCAGGTAGTCGGCGGACTTGAAACGGGCGAACTCCTTGCCCTCTGGATCAACTACTCGAATGTCTCCGTCATAGAAATTCACTCGGTTCCTTTCGTCAACCAGACCCATATAATAGCTTTTCATGTAGTAAATATCGCCTAGAATGAGATCCTTGTACTTTGGTAGTACCTGCTCCTCGAAGAGCTTCAGCCCGAACTTAGCGAATTCAACAAAGGACTTGCCCTTCTGAATAAAGTCCTGCCGCTCCTCCTCCGTTATCGACCGACTCATTCCCCCAGGTAGGCCACAGACCGAATGCGTGGCCTTGCCTCCAATGACCGCCTGGATTTCCTGAGCATAGGCCCGGTGTTTGATCACCTCCAGGCCGATATCCTTACCAACTCGGGCAATGAGCCCTAGGATGTTTCGCTCTTTGGGGTCAGCCTCCGGGCCAGGAATGAAATCAGGGGCAGCCAAAGCATAAAAATGAGCAATATGGGAGTGGATCATATGGGCGCAGTAGTAAAGTTCCCTTAGCTTCTTGGCTGCTGGTGGGGGGTCTACATGGAAGACGGCATCGGTGGCCTTGGTCGAAGCCATGTGGTGAGCTGCAGGGCAAACACCGCAGATGCGAGGAGTTATTCGGGGCATCTCCTCCACTGGCCTTCCTTCGCAGAACTTTTCAAAGCCACGAAGCTCAGGCACTCGGAAGTAAGCCTGGGCCACGTTTCCCTCGTCATCCAGGAAGATGTCTATCTTCCCATGTCCTTCCAGCCTGGTTATAGGATCGATGGTAATCTTTTTCACTTCGCCCCCCTTCTGACTTCCTGAATTCTTTTCTGTTGAAGTAAGCCGGCTGAGCCACCAAAGCGGTAGAAGGTGCCCGCTGGGTCTACCAGCTCTTTTTTCATCTGCTCAACTTCTTCTTCCGTCTCGGCCTGGTAGATTGAGGCCACTGCACCGAGCATCTTGGCGCCCTGGTCCACTACCTCGGCCATAGGCCCAAAGCAACCCCGGCAGGGCATGTTAGCTTGGATACATCGAGCTCCACAGCCTCCCCTGGTCGCTGGACCGAGACAGATAAGCCCCTGTTCCAGGAGACAGCGCTCCGGGTCGGCGATAAGCTGGTGGGGACGTACGATTTGAGTGATTTTCTTCTCCTCCTTCTTCCGGGGGCACTCGTCACAGAGTGACTTCTCCTTGGCCAGCACGGCCACTGGTGAAGGAAGTTGACCCGATTTTAGCTTATCCACGAATTCCAAGATCAGGTCCACCGGCGGTGGACAGCCGGGCACGAAGTATTCCACATCTACCACCTGATGTAAAGCTAGAACCACCTCATAGAACTCGGGGAGCTCAAGTTCGCCTTCGGGGACATCGGTTTTGACCTGGGGGAAGACCCTCTCCGGATTATCATTAGAGGGGGCCTCTACATAGGCTCGCTCGAAGATGCTTGTCCGGTTGGTAAAATTAGCCAGGGCAGGTATTCCACCGAAGCAGGCGCAGGCACCGAAGGCCACCATGACCTTCGACTTAGCCCGAAGGAGCTTGGCGATCTCCTCTTGTTCTGAATTTCTCACCGCACCATTGAAGAGACAGACATCAATGCTCCTGTCCTTCATGGCCTCTATATCTTTGTACTTGAAGTCCATAGCTACAGGCCAGAGGACAATGTCGGCCATCTCGGCCACATCGAGTATTTTCTCATTTATGTCCAGCACAGCTACATCGCAGCCGCCACAGCTAGCTGACCAGTAGAGAGCCAATTTCAACTTTGGCACAGCTACCTCCTTCTTTCTCATGTAGTTTCGGTCCGGCTGAAGGGTCCCAATTCTTTAATCTCGGCCGTCATATTCCTCACGATGGCAGCGAAGCGGTCACCTTCAGAGGCAGAAACCCATTCAAGACGCACTCTCTCTTCCTCGACTCCCAGTTGCTTTAGCATTTTCTTGAGCAGGGGGATGCGTCGAAGGGTTTGATAATTTCCTTTCATATAGTGACAGTCGCCCGGGTGACAGCCGCAGATGAGTACCCCATCTGCACCACAGGCAAGGGCTTTGAGGATAAAGGTAGGGTCTACACGTCCGCTGCACATGACCCTTATTATCCGCACATTGGGAGGATACTTCATTCTTAAAGTGCCGGCCAGATCGGCCCCCGCGTAAGAGCACCAATTGCAAAGGAAGCCGACGATTTTTGGCTCAAAGTTCATGGTAGCACCTCCTAAGTTCCTCAAATAGCCTCCGCTACCAGCTCCGAGATGTCCTTAATTTGAAGGACATCCTCCTTGCCCATCGTCACCAGGCTGTCCTGCAGGTTGATATAGCAATAAGGGCAGGCCACCGCCAGGATATCAGCTCCTACTTCCAGTGCTTGATTTATCCGGACCTCGGTGAACCTCTCCTCTCTCTTTGTCTCCATCCATATCCTGCCCCCGCCGCCGCCACAGCACAGGCTGTTCTCCCGGTAGTCCGCCATTTCGACCAGCTCCAGTCCAGGTATGCTCCTTAGAAGCTCACGGGGCTCATCATAGATGTCATTATGCCGGCCAAGATAACACGGATCGTGGTAGGTCACCCTCCGGCCGAGCGCCTTAGAGAGCTTCAGCCTGCCACTCCTGACGAGGTCGAGGACATATTGGGTGTAGTGCACCACCTCGACATCCTCCAGCCCAAGTTCAGGGTATTCATTCTTGAAGGTGTGGTAGCAGTGTGGGGAGAGGGTCAAGATCTTTTTAACGCCCTTTTGGGTGAAGGTCTCGATGTTGCCCTTGGCCAGGCTTTGAAACAGGGGCTCATCCCCGGCCTTGCGGGCGCTCTCGCCGCAGCAATTCTCCGGGGTTCCCAGAATGCCGAAGTCAACCTCGGCTGCCTTCAGGATTTTGACCAGGGCAACTGCTGCTACCTTGGCTATGGGGTCATAGGCTGGGGTACAGCAGGGGAAGAGCAGTAGCTCAGTTTCCCTGGTGAAGGCCTTGACCCCTAAGCCCTGGGCCCAATCAGCCCTTTTCTCTCTAGCCTCTCCGAAGGGATTTCCCACGCCTCCGAGGTTAGCCAGGGTGAGCCTCAGGCTCTCCGGTACTGCTCTCCACTGGACGCCTATCCGGCGCATGGCTCGCATAACATCGATGAGGTTCACCTCACGGGGACAGCGCTTAACACAGGCAGCGCAGGTGGCACAGAGCCATATTTCCGCTCTCTCCAGCTCGACTAAGCCCAGTTGCGTTTCGTGTATCAATCCCCGGGGACTGAAGAGGCGGACCAAATTCCAGGGACAAACCCCACTGCAGAGGCCGCACTGGTAGCAAAGCTTAAAAGCGTCTCCGCCAGCTTCGATTATGGCCTCGGTGGCTTCTTTAAATGGAGTTATGGCTTTCATATTTCCCCCTTACGCCAGTACGCCTTCGATCTGGGCCATGAGCTGCTCGGTGGTAAATTGCCTGGCCGTAATAGCCTCGCTGGGGCAGGCGGCGGCACAAGTGCCACAGCCCTTGCAGAGGGCCTCATTGACCTGGCAAATCTTCTTCTCCTCGATATAGGAGATAGCGCTAAAAGGGCAGACCTCAAGGCAAGTCTGACAGCCAGAGCATCTCACCTCATCGATTTGCGAGACGGCTGCTTCCAGGATGATCTTGCCCTGGCTTATCATGGCCAGAGCCCTGGTGGCCGCGGCTGAAGCCTGGGCCACAGTGTCGGGAATGTCTTTGGGGCTTTGGCAACACCCCGCAACAAAGATCCCCTCCGCCGGGGTAGCTACTGGGTCGAGCTTGGGATGTCTCTCCAAGAAGAAACCCGTGCGCTTTTGTGTTATGCCTAGAAGTCGAGCCACCTTCGTGGCGTCGGCCCGGGCTTCTACAGCATTGCACAGGATGACCATATCCACCGGCACACGTATTATTTTGCCTAAAAGCGTATCTTCAGCCACTACGATTAACTTCCCCTTCTCTTCCTCACTTATAGCCCGGTCAGTTACCTGAGCCACTTTTCCCCGTATAAACTTAACCCCCTTATCTGAGAGGCGGTTATAAAATTCTTCATAGCCATCCCCAAAAGAGCGCATGTCTATGTAGAAATCATAGACTTCGGTATCTGGCAATTCCTCCTTAACGTAGTTAGCGTCTTTGAGAGCATACATGCAGCACACCCGTGAGCAGTATTCATGGAAATTCTTGTCCCGACTCCCTACGCAATGCACGATGGCTACACTTTGTGGCTCTCGGCCATCTCTAAGGCGGATTTTGCCCTCGGTGGGCCCAGTGGGGCTGACCATTCTCTCAAACTCGAGGCCGGTCAGAACATTGTCATATTCTCCGTAGCCATACTGGGGAATGCGCTTGGAATCGAATAAATCATAGCCGGTGGCCAGAATTATGGAACCAACCTCAACCTCTATAATTTGGTCCTGCTGGCTGAAGTCTATCGCTTTCGCCTCGCAGAATTTGAGGCAGGCCCCGCATTTCTTCCCCTCGGACTTCAGATAGATGCAAAGGTCTTTGTCTATGGTGGCCACATTGGGAACGGCTTGGGGGAAGGGAATGTAGATGGCTTTTCTCTGGGCCAAGCCTAGGTCAAACTCACTATCCGTTTTATAAGGACACTTCTGCATGCATATGCGACAGCCGGTGCACTTATTCTCATCTACAAACCTGGTCTTTTTTCTTATCCTCGCCTTGAAGTTTCCTACGTATCCGGAGACCTCCTCCACCTCGCTATAGGTTAGAAGTTCGATACTTGGATGAGAGCCCACCTCGCTCATCTTGGGGGTTAAGATGCACTGGGAGCAATCCAGGGTGGGAAATGTCTTGTCAAGCTGGATCATATGTCCCCCGATCGAGGGCTCCCTTTCGACGAGGTAAACTCGATTCCCGGAATTGGCGATCTCCAAGGCAGCTTGGATTCCAGCTATCCCACCGCCCACAATCAGGGTATTGGGGTTGTAAGGAGCCTCTTTGAGTTCCAGGGGCTGATGGTAGGTGACGCGCCTCACCGCAGCCTTAACTAGATCCTTGGCCTTCAGAGTGTTGACCTCCTTGTCGTCGCTAACCCAGGAGCACTGTTCTCTTATGTTCACCATTTCAAACAAGTAGGGATTCAGTCCAGCGCTCTTGCAGACCCGGCGGAAGGTCGGCTCGTGCAACCTGGGCGAACAGGAGGCCACTATAACTCGGTTGAGGCCATGTTCCCCAATGTCCTTCCGGATAAGATCTTGCCCGGGATTGGAGCAGACAAACATGTAATCCCGGGCTATTGCTACGTGAGGCAGGGTTCCTGCATATCTGGCTACCTCCTCAACGTCCACTGTTTGGGCGATATTCAGCCCACAGTGGCAAACATAGACTCCAATCCTTATCTCTTCCATGCCTCCCCCTTGTGCGTTGACTGTGTAATTCGGTGATCTTAATCTCGCAAACTTTCACGCCTATAAGCAGTTAATCTTCAAGCAGCCCGCACATAAAATTCTCCGGGCTTAACTCGTGGTATTACTCTTCCTGGCCCTCAAGCACTTTCAGGCCTAGCTTCCTAGCTAGCAGTGCTACCCCTTCCTTGGTGCAGAATTCCCTCTCGCTGGGGTCATTGAACATCCCGATGCCATGGATCTGCATGATCTTAAGATGTGCCCTCACCGTTCTTTCATCTATCCCTAACTCTGCTGCTACCTTGGAAACGGGGAGACAAGCACAATTACATTTTCTAGCCAGCTCCTTGAGCTTATTGGCTATTTGTTCATGTTTAGTTACATAATCTCGTCCTGACTTACCCATTTTCGTTAAGATTTACGATTTCTTGTTAATTGCAACAAATTCTAGCACTTCGGAATAGATTTGTCAATTAATCAAATTGCATCACTATTTTTGTTACCGGAGGTAAGATGATGCAGAAGAGCATAAGAGCATAAGAGCATAAGAGAGTATGCCGAGGTAATGCGGCAGAGGTATCTTAAAGCAGATCGGAAGGAGAAGGGGGATCCTTTATGAGTTTACCCAGGTAACCGGATATCACCGCAAATCGGTATTTTGACGCAACTCACAGCCAGCTATGGGGGTGTCAAAGTCAGGTCTTGCTTTGCGTCTGGTAGTTCTCTTCTTGTCCCAGATTTATTCCTTGACCCTTCCGGGGCGGACTACCTTCTGGAAGTTTCTGGGAGGGCGGATCTCCTCCAGCGCGTCCAGTCTCCCCTGCTTCTCTAGGCGTTTGATGATGAGATACCAGGCGCAATCTTTGTTCGGATCCACCTCGCATTTTCCATCGCTACAGCCGCCACATGGCCCATTGAGCAGGCCTTTAGCGCAGCGGATAACCGGGCAGATTCCGCCGGTAAGCCCCAGGAGGCAGTCGCCACAAGCGGCACATCTTTCCTCTAGCAGGCCCTCCTCTCTCTGCTCCATGCCGATGAAGAGGGTGTTCTGGGCGGGGAGGATGGGAACGTCGGGGAATACCTCGGCCATCGTCTGCACCCCAGCGCCACAGGCAAGCGAGAGGACCGCTTCAAAGCCGTCGAGTTGTTCCTTAAGCCCTGTGGCTACCAGGTGGGAGTCGCACTGTTTGGGGTGGGTAATCGTCTTGAACTCAAATTGTTTGCCCCCTGGCCTGGCCGCCAGTTTGAGGAGCCGACTTAAATTTTCCGCTTCTTTTATGCTCCTTGGGGGTTGGGTGCAACCGTCGCAGCCAACTATTAGAACCTTGGAGTAGGGAGAAAGAAGGTTCAGAATTTCATCTATGGGCTTTAGTTCGGTTATTATCATTCTTACCCTCCCGAAGATTCGCTCTGTAGCCTCTCTTTGAATTGCCTCAGCTCCTCGGCAAAACTATCCGGATATCTTGGAGCGACGAAGCAGAAACGAAGGTTGTCCCCCAGGCCTACTTGGTCCAGTTTTTGCTTTAGGTTGCTGACCCAGCGCTGAGCCTCCCGGCTTCCCTTTTTCATCTTGCAGTCTTCCTCAGGGCAGGCGGCTACCATTACTCCATCCACCCCTTCCTCAAAAGCTTCCAGAACATGATAGGTATCCAATCTTCCGGCACAGGGCAGGTCTATCAGGCGAACGTTCGCCTCAAACTCACCATTAAGCTGGGGAAAGGCGGCCCACTGACAGCGGAAGACCAGGATTTTCGGTTTTTGCATCTCTGAGACCAGCCTGGCTATCAGGGCAGAGAGGCGCCCCCTTTCCCAGCTCTCCAGCTCCAGGGCCTCGGCCGGACAGACAGCAGCGCACAGACCGCAGCCGTGGCAGAGCTCGAGGTCGAAGCTGGGTGGCTGAGTGCCTTCGAGCTTAACCGCTTCATAAGGGCAATAGAAAACGCAGTTGCCGCACCTGATGCACTTGTCAGGGTCAGCCTTTACCTTAAGGCTGTTCCTCTTCAGGGTAATAACCTCTTCACCGAAGCCGAATTGCTCCAGCAGCAGGTTGAGGGCCGCGATCCTTCGTCCGCTGACCCTGCTTCCTTGTTCAAACCGGCAGTAGTCTTCATCACAGGCGAGAACATATATCTTTTTGATGTCGAGATCAGCTATAGCCTTCAGATACACGTCTTCTGAGACACGACCCACACAGGGGACGGAGAGGGGTATGAATCTGGAGAGCCCGAACAGTTCCCCTGCCTCGCTGAAGTCTGGGCTGCTACCCTTGCACGCGATGACCAGTGTGTCGGAGTCGTACCTCTGCTTGGCTTGCTGAATATACCTGCTTAGCGAGTCTAAATCATAGTAGAAGATATCAATAGCTTTGGCCGGACAGGAAGAGTAGCAGAGGCCACATACCTGGCATTTCTCAATCTCCAAGAGGGTCTTGCCAGTCTCAGGGTCTCTCTTTAAGGCTTCAAAAGGGCACAGGGAAGAGCAGATGGAGCAGCTAGCACAGCGTTCCTCGTTTAACTTCAGCGCCACCTCTGGTTCAATAACTTGCTGGCTCAATTTGACCTCCGTTCAAATTTACTTTTGCCGCTTTCCTCAGCGGGCCAGCCTTCCGCCGGCTGCCGCCAGCTCTTTATCCGGGACTGACCTTAGAGGAGGCAGGCTGGTCACCTCCGTTCCGGGCTCATACTCAAACATGGTGCTAAGCTCACGGTTTAGCAAGTAAGTCAACCTGGAAAGCGGGATTTCCACCGGACAGGCATCCTGGCACTGGCCGCAATCCACACAGGAATCAGCCACATGGATGATGCGGATCATGGGGAAGGTAATGTCCGGGGGCATCTCGCCAGGTGCTACTATACCTCTATCGGCCTCTAGGGAGCAGTCCTTACAGTAGCATATAGGGCAAGCATCCCGACAGCCGTAACACTTGATGCATTGACCAAACTGAGCTTTCCAGTAGGTAAATTTCTCCTCCTGGCTCTTCTCCTTTAGGTCGTGGATGTCTTTCTCCTGCCACCTCTTGGCCTGTTCAAAGGCCTCTTTGTCTTTCCTTTCTCTCTCCTTTACAGCGGCCTCGGTTGGTTTCTCCACCCTGAGGTAGCCTGCCCTGACGGCTTTTTCCAGAAGCTCTGAGCCCTTGTTGGAGAAGGTCTCAATGAAGGTCGCCTTCTTCCCCTCCGCTCCCCACTTGCCGCAGGCAAGGTCTGCCATCCGGGGGATATTAAACTCGCATCGGCGGCAATTCTCCCGGCGCCCATAACCTTTTTGCTCCAGGACATCCAGGTCTTTTGCTTTGGCCGTTCCGTCCTTTAGCCAGATGGTAAGCTTCCCCTCATCGATGTCTTCCTTCACTACATCAGCCGGGTCAACCCCGAATTCCTGGCGAAACATTTCCTTCGCGCCGACTGAGGGGAGTGTGCCGGTGCAATTAAGGCCGATGAGGAGCAGGTTATCTAGGTTGATCTGCTTTCTCTTCGCCAGCTCGACGATCGCCCTGGCATCGCAGGGTTTACAAACCGTCGCTAGTTTAAGATCGAAGGCTCCGCCAAGATATTCCTTAATAAAGCGGGCAATGTTGGGAGAAGTGCAGTGCAGTGCTCCGGCTGTTTCAACCAACTCTTGGGGGTTGGTGAGCAGCAGAGGTATGCCGTCGTAGCGATTGCCATCCCTGGCCTTGATAGCCAAAACGGCGTCTACCTCCTTGCTTTCCAGAGCAAATTTAAGGAGAGAAGTGACTGCACCCCCATACTCACTCCTTTGCAGTATCTCCTCCTCGGTTGACCAAGCAAGCCATATATTCTTCATCCTTTATCCTCCGGCTCAGCCCACTGTGTTGCTGAGTAGGCCAAGGTTCTTGATGTTCCTATTTCTCTATCTTTACCGCTACAAATTTGAATTCTGGCATCTTGGAGGGTGGACCAGCCGTGGGTCCGGTCAGGGTATTCGGCCCGCTATTGGGGAAATGCCAGGGCACGAACACCAGGCCTCTTTTGATGTTCTGGGTTGGCCTGGCAGTTGCCTTTAGTTCTCCCCTCCTTGACCTCAGGACTATCTCATCCCCCTCCTCTATCCCGTTTTCTGAGGCATCGTCACTGTTTATCTCCGCAAAGGCTCTGGGGACCTCGTTGTATAGTCTCTCCGTCCTCCTGGTCATCGTCCCGCTGTGAAAGTGGAAGATAACCCGGCCATTGGTGAAGATATAGGGGTATTCCTCATCTGGCAGTTCTGGTGGCGGCTGGTACTCCACCACCTGGAAGTGGCCCATTCCGTCAGGGGTCCCAAATTTCTCCACGAACATGGTATCCGTTCCAGGGTGGTCTTCGGAGGGACAAGGCCACTGAATTCCTCCGGCCTTCTCGAGTCTGGCGTAAGTTATCCCAGCATACTGAGGAACGGTTTTCCTTATTTCTTCGAATATCTCCTGGGGCGAGTTAAAGCTGAATTTCTCCCCCATCCCCATTTTAGCTGCCAGTTCGCAGAATACCTTCCAGTCTGGCTTGGCCTCCCCTGGCGGGTCAACTGCTTTGCCGAGGCGCTGTACTCTTCGATCTACCTCAGTTATTGTCCCGTCTTTTTCCACCCAGCTGGCCGCGGGGAGGACAACATGAGCTAATTTAGCCGTCTCGGTAAGGTAAATGTCCTGGGCCACCAGAAGTTCCTTTTCTTCGAGTAGCTTTCTTACCCGGTTGGTGTCCGGTGCGGAGGACATCGGATTTGCTCCAGCGACCCAGAGGACACTGCATTTCTCTACCATATCCATATACGATAATCCAGGATTAGAGGGCAATCCCTCAACCCCCCAGTACCCCTCAAAGAGCTTGGCGGTCTCTTCATTTACTGGCTTGAAGCCAGGATAGAAGACCGGAATGGGTCCCATGTCGCCAAAGCCTTCCCCGTTTATGTGGCCTCTTAAAGGATTGACACCGGTTCCAGGTCGTCCGTAATTTCCGGTGAGCATGGCCAGGTCGGCCAGGGCTTGAATATTTCCCACCCCGGCAACATGCTGTGTTATGCCAGCGTTGAAGAGAATGCAGGCTGTCTTTGCCTTGGCATAGGTTCGAGCCGCCTCTCTTATCAACTCGGCCGGAACGCCGGATATTTTTTCAAGCTCGCCCATGCTGAGGGAGGCGAGGTAAGCTCTCAGCTCCTCGAAGCCACTGGTCCGCTTTTCGATGAACCCCTTGTCCTCTAGCCCTTCTTCTAGGATGACCTTCATCATCCCATTTGTCAGGGCAACGTCAGCAGCGGGGTTGATCTGGAGATGGATATCGGCCAGGAACCTGGCGGTTATCGTCCTTCTGGGGTCTACGACAATGACCTTGGCCCCCTTCCTCTTGGCTCTTATGACCCGACGGGCGATCATGGGGAAGTCCTCTTTTATGTTGGAACCGGCAAGGAGGATGCAATCTGCCTTCTCCACGCTTATTTCGGAGATTGGCATCACCCCTGAGCCCACGGTAGATGTTAAAGCGGGTACCGTGGTGGAGTGGCAGAACCGGGAGGCATTGTCCATGTTATTCGTCTTCATAACGCAGCGGGCGAATTTTTGCAGCAGGTACAGATCCTCGTTGGTGAGCTTCCCGGAGTTTATAAAGCCCACCGAGCCCGGCTCCGCTCTTTTCAGCCTCTCTGCAATCAGCCCCAGGGCCTCTTTCCAGGAGGTTTCCCGAAGAGAGCCATCCTTCCGCACTAGAGGCTTCTGCAGCCTGTCCCCGGCATAGAGGAAGGAAAAGGCGTTCTTCCCCTTGGGACAGTTTGCCCCTTCATTTACCGGGTGTTCCTTCCACGGTTCCACCCCGATTATTCTTTCATCCTTGACTACTAGATACATACCACAGCCAGACCCACAATAAGGACAAATGGTAGGTACATACTCTACCTTCATCTTCCCTCCTTCACAGTCTGCTGGGGCTTGGCCAGGGTTGGACACTTTACTCAGGAAGTGCCAGCGTTCCTCAAATAGCCTCCGCTACCAGCTCCGAGATGTCCTTAATTTGAAGGACATCCTCCTTGCCCATCGTCACCAGGCTGTCCTGCAGGTTGATATAGCAATAAGGGCAGGCCACCGCCAGGATATCAGCTCCTACTTCCAGTGCTTGATTTATCCGGACCTCGGTGAACCTCTCCTCTCTCTTTGTCTCCATCCATATCCTGCCCCCGCCGCCGCCACAGCACAGGCTGTTCTCCCGGTAGTCCGCCATTTCGACCAGCTCCAGTCCAGGTATGCTCCTTAGAAGCTCACGGGGCTCATCATAGATGTCATTATGCCGGCCAAGATAACACGGATCGTGGTAGGTCACCCTCCGGCCGAGCGCCTTAGAGAGCTTCAGCCTGCCACTCCTGACGAGGTCGAGGACATATTGGGTGTAGTGCACCACCTCGACATCCTCCAGC
Source organism: uncultured Dehalococcoidia bacterium (assembly GCA_964548795.1). Classification (GTDB taxonomy): domain Bacteria; phylum Chloroflexota; class Dehalococcoidia; order SZUA-161; family SpSt-899; genus CAZYDA01. Next base: position 17,971 of record CAZJSO010000008.1, read on the forward strand.
CCAAGTTCAGGGTATTCATTCTTGAAGGTGTGGTAGCAGTGTGGGGAGAGGGTCAAGATCTTTTTAACGCCCTTTTGGGTGAAGGTCTCGATGTTGCCCTTGGCCAGGCTTTGAAACAGGGGCTCATCCCCGGCCTTGCGGGCGCTCTCGCCGCAGCAATTCTCCGGGGTTCCCAGAATGCCGAAGTCAACCTCGGCTGCCTTCAGGATTTTGACCAGGGCAACTGCTGCTACCTTGGCTATGGGGTCATAGGCTGGGGTACAGCAGGGGAAGAGCAGTAGCTCAGTTTCCCTGGTGAAGGCCTTGACCCCTAAGCCCTGGGCCCAATCAGCCCTTTTCTCTCTAGCCTCTCCGAAGGGATTTCCCACGCCTCCGAGGTTAGCCAGGGTGAGCCTCAGGCTCTCCGGTACTGCTCTCCACTGGACGCCTATCCGGCGCATGGCTCGCATAACATCGATGAGGTTCACACCACGGGGACAGCGCTTAACGCAAGTGTCACAGCTAGTACAGAGCCATATTTCCTCCCTGTCTAGTTCCACCAAGCCCAATTGTGCCTGATGTATCAATAGGCGAGGGCTAAAGCTCCGGACCAAATTCCAGGGGCAGCTCCCCGTGCAGACCCCGCAGCTAAAGCAAAGGTTGAGGTCATCTCCACCGGCCTCAACTACGGCCTCGGCTGCTTCCATAAATGGACTTGCTATTTCCATGCTCTCTTCCCCCCTGTGTTGGTGATTCTCCTGCCCGGATCATAAGCTGTCTGGAGGTGATGACTCGTGGCTCTAGCAGGTCTCCAGCTACCCGAGGTAAACTGTTTGTGACCAGGTTAAGATCTTGGGGAATGTAGCTGCGAACGCTGATATGACGAGACTGGTTACTGAGGCAGGCCAACCCTTCTAGTTCAAGTGCCATAGTGCGTTACCAGCGTCTAGCACAAGTAGGCCCCAAGTTTGAGAGCGGGATAAATCACCACCGGGGCCCGACGTTTATTATACTCAGCGGAAAGGGGTAAGTCAAAAAGCGAAAGGCAATTCAGGCTGTTTAAGTCTCAGCGCCCTGACTCTGCCGCAATCAGACCGCCTTACCTAGTACTGCACGGGTGCCTCCTTACATTATTTAGAGGCAATTGAAGCTTGACATACCCTACTCCCGTGCAGTATAATCCGCCGGATGGCTTGCGGGGTGTCCATCAGACATGCGCCTGGACTTCTGAATGTGAGAGAAGCTTGATTTACGGCTAACCATTTAAAAATAAAAGAGAAGGGAGGGTTCAAACAAATGGCGGAGAAATTATGTATGACGGTGATGTCGGGCAGCATTGATCGGTTGACCGGGATGGCCATTCTTGCTGGTGGCGCTGTGGCGATGGACGTAGAGGTAGAGATATTCCTGCAGCTTTGGGGTGTTTACGCCTTTAAGAAGGATGTCATCAAGGAGAACATGAACCTGAGCGAGTTCCAGGAGAAGGGCGAGGAGGTGGTGAAGAGGCTGCAGGAGCTCAAGCTCCCCATGTGGTATGATATCCTTAAGGAGGCCAAGGACTCTGGCAAGGTGAAGATATATGCCTGCTCCACTGCGGCCAGCATCTGGGATGTCAAGACGGAAGATCTGGAGATGGTGGATGACATCATTGGAGCGGGCGAGTGGGTGGAAAAATCTAGAGAGGCCGCTATAACCTGGTTTATATAAATTAAAGGAGGTTTGGGAAAATGGCAGAGCTTGGCTTGGAAGAACTTAAGGCTTTGAAGGCAGATAAAGTAGTGGATGCCAGGGGGATGTCCTGCCCGGGTCCCCTTCTGGCGGCCAAGAAGGCAATCACCGATGTCCCGGTTGGTGGGGTCATGGAAGTGCTCTCTTCCGATCCGGGGACGAATCGAGATCTGCCCATGTGGGCCAAGAAGGTGGCGCACGAATACCTCGGCACGATAGAGGAACCGGGATATTGGAGGATTTTGATAAAAAGGGCGAAGTAAAGATGGCGGCTGAGGAAAAGGCAGGGGGTGAGGATTTTCGACCGAAAATTCTCACCTTCTCTACGGATCGCATCTCTGATCCAGGCATAGACCTGGCTGGTAGTTCGCATATGCACTATCCTACAACGGCGATGGTTGTCAGCCTGCCCTGCTCTAGTCTGATAAAACCACAGTGGATAGTTTACGCCCTAGAGAGGGGATTCGATGGAGTCTTTATTGCAGCAGATGGGGAAGAGTGTGCTTTTCTTCCAGATTGCACCGATAGGGCAGCGAGGATAGTTGCAGATGCCCAGGCGCTTTTAGGGGAGAAAGGTTATGAACCTGAGAGGCTTAAGATGGCTGCCATCTGCTCTGTTTGCGCAGAATCCTTTACTAATCATATAAGGGAGTTCTATGAGGCCTTGAAGAAGCTCGGCCCGGTGAAGAAAAAGGGAGGATGAAGTGGACTACGAAGCACTGGTAATAGGCGGAGGCATTGCTGGGATGGAGGCCTCCTTGGATTTAGCCGATATGGGCTATAAGGTTTTGCTGGTGGAGAGGGAGCCCAGCATCGGCGGGAAGATGATCCTCCTGAGCAAGACCTTCCCTACCCTTGACTGTGCCAGCTGTATTTGCACCCCAAAGATGGCAGCTACTGCCCACCATCCCAATATCACCCTCATGACCTATACAGAGGTAAAAGAAGTCACCAAGAATAAGGATGGTTCATTTAGGCTGAGGCTCCTTAAGAAACCGCGCTATATTGATGAGCCTGCCTGTACCGGCTGCCAGCAGTGCGAGGTTGCTTGCCCCATCATGGTTCCCGATGAGTTTAACTTTGGCCTGGGGGTTAGAAAGGCGGCTTATATTCCCTTCACCACTGCGGTTCCTAAGAAGGCCGTTATCGACCTCGATAACTGCATCCTCTGTGGTGCTTGCGAAAGAGTTTGTCCTGCCGAATGCATTGACTTTACGCAAACTCCTCAGGAAATAGAGTGTACCGTCGGGTCGGTTATCCTCTCCGTAGGGTTCAAGCTCTTTTCCCCTGAGCAAAAGGGGGAGTATGGCTATGGAAAGTACAAAAATGTCATCACTGCTGCGCAGATGGAAAGACTGCTGGCTCCTACAAGACCTTACAACACGGTGCTAAGGCCCTCAGATGGCAGGATGCCGGAGAATATAGCCTTTGTCCTTTGCACTGGCTCAAGGGATCACACAGTAGGCAATCCTATGTGCTCAAGGGTCTGTTGTATGTATTCGTTAAAGCACGTACAGTTACTCATGGGGATCCTCCCGCTGGCCGACTTTGCCATTTACTACATGGACATAAGAGCCTTTGGAAAGGGATATGAGGAATTCTATGAGCAGACGAAGGCCATGGGGGCTTCGCTCATAAAGGGGAGGGTAGCAAAGATTGAGGAGAAGGAAAACGGGAACCTCATTCTCCACTACGAGGACATCGATAACGGCGGGGTAAAAAGACAGGCAGAGCATGACCTTGTCGTTCTTTCCGTTGGCCTGCTGGCGAACAATGAGATAACAGGGGTTTTCAAGGGAGGAGGACTGTCCCTGGACGATTTCCAATTTCTTGAAGAGACGGACGAGGATATGAATCCCAGTAGGACCAACATAGATGGCGTATTTGTTGCTGGAACTGGCTCCGGGCCCATGGACATTCCCGACTCCATCCTTCATGCCGGGGCAGCTGCAGCGCAGGCTGCAGCCTATGTGGAGAAAGCGAGGGCAGGAAGATGAGCGGCAAGAGGATAGGCGTCTACGTATGTCACTGTGGAGGGAACATCTCCGACTATGTTGATGTGGAGAAGGTAAGGAGGGCAGTGGAGGGTGAAGAGGGGGTTGTCGTAGCTAAAGATACCATGTTCGCTTGCTCGGATGCAGCTCAGCAGGAGATGATAGAGGACATAAAGGAGAAAAATTTAGATGGCCTGGTAATTGCTTCCTGTTCCCCTAAGCTTCACCTCTTCACCTTTAGAGGGGTGGCCAAAAGGGCTGGACTTAATCCCTATCAGTATGTTCAGGTGAATATAAGGGAGCAAGATTCGTGGGCCCATACAGATGACCCAGAGGGAGCAACCGAGAAGGCAATAAGACTGGTGCTTGCCGGGATAAGGAAGGCAAAGCTGAGCAGAGCCCTTGAGCCCATAAGGCTTGATACGGTGAAAAAGGCGCTTGTCATAGGAGCTGGCATAGCTGGGTTACGGGCTGCTATCGGCCTGGCTGATCTTGGAATACAGGTTTTTCTCATCGAGAGGGAGCAGGAGGTGGGTGGATGGGTGAGGAAATTTAAGCGGATGTATCCGCATGAGAAAAGCGGGGCGCAGATAATAATTGAGGAGCTGCTTGAGGAGGTCAGAAGGCGAGAAAATATAACCCTATTCACTGAGGCTGAACTCGTGGAGAAGGGTGGGAGCGTTGGGGATTTCGATGTGAAGATAAGAGCAAGGGGAGAGGAGATCAGCCTCAAAGTCGGCACGATTATCGTGGCCACCGGATTTGATACGTATAAGCCGAAGGAGGGGGAGTATGGATATGGGCTGGAAGGGGTTGTGGCTCTGCCAGAATTCAAGGAAATGGTGGATTCTGCCAACGGAAGCCTCTCTTACAAGGGCAAGGAAATCAATAATATAGTCTATATTTACTGTGTCGGCTCTCGCCAGGGGTCAGCAGTTGAAAACGCCAATGCCTATTGTTCCAGGTACTGTTGCAATGCCGCCATACATACTTCTATACTTGCCTCGAAGGTGAATCCCTCCATTCACCAATTCCATCTTTACCGTGATATCAGGACCTATGGAAAATACGAGCTCCTATATGAAGAGGCCTCAAAAAGTGGCTCCGTTTTCCTTCGTTTCAACGAAGATGAACCCCCACAGGTTGAAAGGACTAACGGCGAGCTCAAGGTGAAGGTAAAGGATATGCTCACGGAGGGGGAGGAAATTGAGATAAATCCCGATCTTGTCGTCTTGGTAACGGGAATGGTTCCGCCTAAGAACTCAGGCCTCATCGACGTGCTTAAGATACCCCAGGGCAGGGATAGGTTCTTTAACGAGATTCATCCCAAGCTCCGTCCTGTGGAAACGGTAATAGATGGAGTGTTCATCGCTGGTGCTTGTCAGGGACCCAAGAATTCCTCAGAGGCAGTGGCCTCGGCCCTGGCCGCGGTTTCAAAGTCAGCTGCCCTGCTTTTGAAGGGATACCTTGAGCTCGACCCCCTGGTGGCCTCCGTTAATGTGGAGAGGTGCCGCTGGTGTGGGCTCTGTGCGGAGGCTTGCCCTTATTCTGCGGTGGAGAAGGTGCAGTTTGATGGTCGTGAGGTGGCACAGGTTAACAAAGCACTATGCAAGGGGTGTGGAGCCTGTGTCCCAGCTTGCCCGGAGGATGCCCTCGATGTTGAGGGTTATACGGATTCGCAAATAAAGGCGATGATAGATGGACTTTTGAGGGAGGCGCAAGTTGCCAGAGGCTAGGAAAACCTTTGCCGAACTTAAGAAGAAGGTCAAGATAAGGGAAGAGCTCCTTGAGCTTGCCAAAGAGCAGGCAAGAATGAAGAAGCTGGTTTTGAGTGTTTTCGAGGAGGGGCCAAAGGCAGTGCCCGAGGTAGCTGTGGTAGCTATCCTACCAACCTATGAAGCGATGAACTGGGTCATGGCGCTGAGGAAGTATGGGCTTCTTGAGGAGACGGATGAGGTGACCGATGAGGGGTATTACAAGTACAAACTGGTGGAGAAAAAATCCTGATGGCTTCTGCGGTTAATCCAAGGTTTATCTCCGAGATCGAGAGACTAGGTGCCTTCGATATCCAGGCCTGTTACAGTTGTGGGAACTGCACCGCGATCTGCCCGCTCTCCGACGAAGCTCATTCTTTTCCACGCAGGATGATAAGGTATTCAGTGTTGGGACTTGAAGAAAAAGCCCTGGGAAGCCCAGACCTCTGGCTATGCTATTACTGTGGCCAATGCACAGACACCTGTCCCCGAGAGGCAGACCCGGGCAGCCTTATGATGGCCCTCAGAAGATATGCTACTCGAAGGTACTCCTTGGGGCGAGTAGCAGATATATTCTACAGTGGGTTTGCTTCTACCATAGCCTGGACAGTCTTAACCCTCGCTGCGATAGTGGGAATGGTGACAATTTTCAGGGAGCCCCATCCAAATTTACAGAAGGTTGACCTCTTCTCCTTCATAAACCTCGGCTACCTTCATATCGCTGGCCTTATCATGGCGGCGGTCATCTTCTTCTTTGCGCTCGTTCAGTTGGGGATAATGGCCAGGAGTGTAACCAGGGGGAAGCAACTCAAGGGGAAATGGATTGGTAGCTTCTTCAGGGTTCTTTTTAACGAAGTTTTTATCCAGCGGAAATTTAACCAGTGTGAGGAGAAGCAAAGGTATATAGCTCACCTTTGCTTGCTATGGGGATTCTTGGGATTGCTTCTCGTAACCTTGCTGCTGTTTGCAGTTGACCTAGCTCACCTTCCTGACTTTGTGAGGATAATCGCCAGAGTTATTGGAGTACCCGCGGGCCTGGCATTGCTTTACGGTTCGGGCTTCTATATCTGGAGAAGACGAGCGATAAAGGATGCCTACAGCAAATATACTCATCATAGTGATTGGGTCTTTGCTGTCTCGCTTTTCCTGGTGGGGCTCACCGGTTTTCTGACGGTCCTGTTCCATGTGGCTCACCTTCCCTGGCCCACATACATAATGTTCATCATCCATCTTGTTGTCGCATTTGATCTCCTCCTTGCAGCTCCGTTTACGAAGTTTGCCCATGCTATCTATAGGCCGCTGGCAATTTGGCTATCAGAGGTATGGGGCTGAACTGACCCCGGAGAAGCCCTGGTGGGTCTCAAAGAGTAGGGTTTCCTTTGGCGATGAATAGGTACCGTCTACAGTCTCTGGGAAGCTTCCTCAGCGGAGCAGCAGGAGTTACCGGCTGGTTCGCCCGTCAAAGCCTGGCTGCTTACCTGGAGTTATTTAAGCCGAGGCAGACCGCTCTTCTGGTTGCCACTGGGGTTTTGGGCTACCTGATAGCTTCACACGGCAGCTTTGGGACAAGTTTATATCTTATCCTACTTGCTCTGGTCCTGGCGGTAGCGGGAACTACGGGCTTGAATATGTACTTTGACCGGGAGGTTGACTCAGCGATGTTTCGAACGAAGAGGAGGCCAATTCCCTCGGGGAGAGTTTCCTCGAAGGCGGCCCTTCTTTTCTCCCTGCCCTTTCTTTTCGGGGGGATAACCCTGGCCTTCAGCGTTAATTCGCTGGCAGGTTTATTTGTCGCCGCTGGCTCTTTTATAGACCTGGCTCTTTACACTATTCTCTTGAAGAGGAAAACCGCTCTCAATATAGTGGTGGGGTCACTGGCGGGCGGGATGCCAGCAGTTGCGGGGTATGCTGCCTCAGCTTCCAGGGTTGACTTTCTGGGCTTTTCTCTGCTCTTGCTGGTGTCTCTCTGGTCTATGGCTCACATTTGGCTCATAGCTAGTTATTATGTCGAGGACTACCGTAGAGCCGGCGTTCCGATGTTACCTGTCCTCCACGGGATTCGAAAATCCGTCCTTTCGAGCCTGGGCATCCTCCTGGCAATGAATTTAACCCTCTCTTCCCTTTTGCTCCTCCACTTTGTGAATTTCTGGCCGCTTCTGGTCTCCCTTTTGTTCTCCGTGCCCCTCAGCGGCGTTCTCATCTATTACCTGCGGCATGGAGGAAGGGAAAACTTGAGGAGAGCTTACCGCATTCTGAGCCCCTATCTGCTGGCCATCTTTCTCATCGTCCTTCTGGCGGGCATTTAGAGAACAAGCCTAGAAGGTCTTCAGCTCATGGGTTAGTTCTCCGCCCTGTAAGGTGATGATGAACTTCACTCTTTTCCCTTCTACTAGGTGCTTCTCGCTTTCTCGACGAAGCTTGTGGAAGTCGGCCGTCTCCAGAAATCGCTTGAGGAGCTCTATCCTTTCCTCCAGTTCCGGGTTTTCCTCGCCTCGTTTCAGATACTCCTGTAGCCTCTGCCGGTATTCTTGTTTGGCGACGGTCTCAATGCAGTGTGAAAGGTCGGGAACCAGTTCGATCTGGGTCATCTCAAAGACCCCCCCTCTTTAAGACAGCCTGGCCTACCTCCGCCCCCAAGAATTTGGCCACCACCGAGCACTTTACCCGCAGGAGGAAGAAGATGTTCCTCCTCTCTTCATTTAACGTTTCAAAATTTCCCTGCCCTTTGGAGATGATGAGGTCGGCCGAGCGGTATAGCCTCAGTAACTCCTCAGAGCATTGGGATAAGATGGTCGCCGGGGCATCGGAGCCGTTGGCGATAACCCGGGCCACTTTGTCCAAGCCCACAAAGCGAGCATCCTCCAGCGTGGCATCGTTTATGACTGGCCTTTGCCGCACCACGAAATAGATCCTGGCCTGGCTCATTTGGCGAATTTCCTCCACCAGAACTCGGTCGAAGGCTACCTCTCCAGCGTTGTCACCCAGGTAAAGGATAAGCGAGGAGGATTTGAGATTCGCTCGGAACTGCTGGTAATCGTCGAAGGCAAAGGGAAGGGCTAAGGCTGTGTCCAGAAGGCTTTCCGGTTCGGGATATTCGGACTGGGAGCCGAGGTCAAGGGAATTTCCAGCGATGGCAAACTTGCAGGCAGCAAGTAAGCGGTCCTCCGAAGCGTTTACCACTTCCTTGAGGCGAGGGTAAAGCTCTAGCGCCGTCTCGTTAGCCTTTCTTTTCTTCTCCCGGTAGGGATCGCTGTTTCCGGTGAACTGGGTTATGAGTCGGTAAACTCGCTGTCCCAGCTCGGGTGGCGAGACGTCCAGGGGAAACCGGGGAATGAGCTGTGCCACCTCATAAAGCACCTGGCGCTGAAGGGCTTCATCCGTAGTAGCTGCTCTGGCAGCCTCCAGAGCCTGTCTCATAACACAGGGTAGGCAATCCAGGCCGACTTTCATTGCTGGCCCTCTGGAATTTGCCACCAGACATGGGCATGACAGTGCCCGTTTGGCTCTCCCCAGGCTGGAACGGAGACCGGGAAGTACAGGTCTATGCTGGTGGGGATGCCTTTGATGGTCCCCTCCCAGGAGAGGCCCTTCTCCGGCTCCTCAAACTTGTCCTCGAGGAAGTCCAGCCTGAATCTCCCCAGCAACCAGAGGAAGGTGGCCTGGTATCTTCCATCGCTCTTCCAAACCGCATTATGAACCTCGCACTTCAGGACGGTGGACTTCCTCTCTGGGTCCAGCTCGACCCGGCAATTCTCGGCCCGCTCCCTTCTTTCGCCATACTTTGACAGGCTTTCGCTGAAGCGGCTGATTAGGTTGGCCTCGAACCCCTCCCTGTCTTGGCTAATTTGGGGGAAGTCTTCCCCTCTCCAGAGGGATTCCTGCCGATAGCGGAGGACCAGCCCCTTTGCTTCGACCTGTATGAGCCTTTTAACCGGCTCGAGCTTGCCGAGCTCTGCTTTCTGGGGCCTGGGGGTGGGGGCGGGAAGGGC
>CAZJSO010000009.1:0-7645 GCA_964548795.1 uncultured Dehalococcoidia bacterium
CTTCAATGGCATAATGCCTTATTTGGAAGACGGCCAGACTATAGTTATCTGGCCGGGGAATTACTCCGCCCTCCGGTTCGCTAATTTGCTCCGGGAGAAAGGGGGTGAAAAGAGGATAACCCTTGCAGAGGGTCACACCCTTCCTTGGGGTTGCCGGATGGAGGGTCCGGGGAAGGTGAGGATATTCGTGGAAGCCTGGAAGCTGTTGGTGGCAGCCTTACCGACGAAGGAGACGGAGAGAGTGGTCGGTGAACTGAAGGAAATCTACCCTGTAGTGGCCGGGGAGAATGTTCTGGCCACCTCGTTAAATAACCTAAACCCCATCGTGCACCCAGTCGGCTGCGTGCTCAATGCAGGTTGGATTGACACTCTAGGAAAGAACTTCTACCTCTACAGAGACGGTACTACCCTGTCAATTGCTCGGGGAATCAAGGCGGTTTACGAGGAGGTGAAACGAGTCGCCGAAGCTATCGGGGTAAAGATGCTGGAGTATCCTGAGGAGGCTTTCTGGTCCCGAGGCACCATAATGTCCTATTACTTCAAAGCGACCTTTGATAAGGAAGGGAAAATAGCTGGCATTTCAGGGCCTTCCTCGCTGAGGGACAGGTACATTGCCGAGGATGTTCCCTACGGACTGGTGCCGGTGACACTTCTGGCACGTCAGCTTGGAATAGCTACCCCAGTCATTGCTGCAGTGATCGAATTAAGCTCGGTGATAAACCAAACAGACTATTGGGAGAAGGGTCGCAAGCCGAAGGAGTTGGGAATAGCTGGGCTTAGCCAAGATGAACTGAAGCGGGTACTCCAGGAAGGACTCTAGCCAAAGTCACCAAATCAGCCCAACCCTCTCCTTAACCTCTCGGATGGTCTCCTGGGCAATGGCATGAGCCCGCTTGGCCCCCTCGCTCAAGACTTCTTCTACATAACCTTCCCTGGCAGCAATCTCAGCTCTTCGCTCACGGAAGGGTGCCAGGGCTTGGTTAATTCCCTGAGCCAGGAGCCGCTTACACTCCACACAGCCAATCCGGGCCTGGCGGCATTCTTCAGCGATCTCGGAGACCCCTTCTGGCCTGAAGAACCCATGGAGGTGGTAGATGTTGCAAACCTCTGGATGCCCAGGGTCGCTCCGGTAGCGGCGGGCAGGATCAGTAAAAGCCGCCATAACCCGCTTCAGGGTTTCCTCCGGCGAAGCGGCGAGCTCGATATGATTGTTATAGCTCTTGCTCATCTTGTTCACCCCATCAAGCCCCAGGACCAGCGGGTAGGAAGTGAGCTTGGCCTCGGGCAGGGGGAAAACCCTGCCAAAAAGCCGGTGGAAGCGGCGAGCTATCTCCCGAGTTAGCTCCAGGTGGGGCAGTTGGTCCTCCCCTACCGGAACTACATCAGCTTTATAGAGCAAGATGTCAGCCGCCATAAGCACCGGATAGCCTACCAGCCCATAGTTCACATTTCCGGGCTGGCGACGAGCCTTTTCCTTGAAGGTGGGTATCCGAAGTAACCAGCCTAGCGGGGTAACCATGCTGAGCAGGGTGTGCAATTCCATTACCTGAGGAACCCAGGACTGGACAAAGAGGATACTTCTCCCCGGATCGAGGCCTGCTGCTAACCAGTCGAGCACCATCTCATGAATATTAGCTTTGAGGCGGCTTACATCCTCCATCGTGGTGAGCGCATGCACATCCACCACGCAGTAGATGCAATCACACTCTTCCTGGAGCTTGACCCAGTTCTGAAGTGCCCCTAAATAGTTCCCGATATGCTGCCTTCCCGTAGGTCTGGCTCCCGAGAAAACTCTTCTTTTAGGCTTCACTACATCTGCTCCGGCGCAGTGATCCCCATGAGCTTTAGAAGCTTGCTTAGGACAATGCGAGTGGCCTCAACTAGCTTAAGCCTGGCCCAGGTTAAGGCCTCATCTTGAGAGACAACTCGGCATCTCTCATAGAAATTGTGGAAGGTCGTAGCCAGCTCTTGTGCATAGTGGGGAAGATGATGAGGTTCCAAATTCATGGCTGCCAATTCGATGACCTCGGGGAAAAGGAACAGCTCCGAAATAAGGGCGAATTCAGCCTCTTCCTTGAGATAGGAAGTGTCCCCCCGGCGGTAGTCTATCTTTCTCCCCCTCGCCAGGCGAAGTATCCCCGCAATGCGGGCATGAGCATACTGGACATAGTAAACCGGGTTTTCCGGCGCCTGGCGCTTGGCGAGCTCCAGGTCGAAGTCCATCTGGCTATCGGCTGAGCGCGAGAGAAAGAAGAAACGACAAGCATCCACGCCTACTTCCTCCACCAGTTCCCTCAAGGTAACGAACTCGCCCATTCGCTTGGAAACTTTAACTTCTTCTTCCCCTCGGCGAAGGTTCACCATCTGCGAAATAATCACCTTTAGCCTCTCCGGTGCGATCCCCAAGGCTCGGACGGCAGCTTTCATTCTTGGGACATGCCCCTGGTGGTCGGCCCCCCAGATATCGATCACTTGGTCAAAGCCGCGCTCCAAGAATTTGTTGTAATGGTAGGCAATATCTGAGGCAAAATAGGTAGGCATCTCATTCGAGCGCACGAGTACTGCATCCCTATCCTCCCCAAGCTCAGTGGAGGTGAACCATAGGGTGCCATCTTTTTCCTCCACCCAACCCTCCTCCATCAGCAAGTTCATGACCCTCTCAAATAAGCCTGACTCATAAAGTGACTTCTCACTGAACCAGTTATCGAATCTTACCCCCAGGAGTTCCAAATCTCGCTTAATGAGCTCTAGAAATCTCTGGACGCCGAGCTGGCCAATCTGGTCAAGGGCTTCATCGGGATGGGTTTTGAGCAGTGCATCACCTCGCTCTCGAGCAATTTCCTGTGCCAACTCCAAAAGGTATCCTCCCTGATAGGCCTCAGGGGGAAGTTCAGCCGGCAGGCCCAGTGCCTGCTGGTAGCGACTATAAAGTGAGCGAGAGAAGGTCAGAATCTGATTCCCCGCATCATTAATGTAGTACTCCCGCTCCACCTCGAAACCACAAGCCTGGAGAATATTGGACAGCGTGCTGCCCAGCACTGCCCCACGACCATGCCCCACATGCAGCGGACCGGTGGGGTTCACGCTGACGAACTCCACCTGCACTCTCTTCCCCTTTCCTAGATCCAGGTCGCCGTAGTGCTCGCCAAGGCGCAATATTTCCTCCACCTGTTCCGCCAACCAGCTCTTCTTCAGCTTGAAGTTAATGAACCCGGGCGGGGCGACCCAGGTTTCCTCTATCTCCTCAAGGGAGGGGAGAAGGGAGACCAAGTTCTGAGCAATTTTGTAAGGATCCAGGCCAGCCGAGCGCCCTAATTTCAGGGCTATCGGAGAGGCATAATCCCCATGTTCCGGATTCTGAGGATGTTCCAAATTTACCTCAGGAAGGGCCACCTGCGGGATCAGGCCCTTCTGCCGCGCTCCAGAAAGGGCCCCTTCAAGTAGTTTGGCCAGCTTATCTTTCAGCATCATAGGGGCAGCAAGTCACAAAAGTAAAAACGGTTGTCTCGTAGCACGATATCCCCCATTGTGAATGATATTCGCTCACGGAATATCGGCCCATCGTATACAAACGAGTGAAACTCCCCATTCTCTCCGCAGGGGTCAACGCTTGAAGGGAGTTCACGCAGAAATTGCTTGTCGTAGCTCCGACCCACAAATCCTTTATCGAGAACCTTGGAATCAACGCAGGTGATCACTGCTTTGAAACCCAAATCTATAAATGTGTGGGCTAGCACGGTGGTATCCTTTCCCCATATTGGGAAAATTCCCCTCATCCCTAGCTTGGCTAGATTGCTTTCCCGGTACTTCTTTACATCCTCCAGAAATATGTCCCCAAAAACTACGGAGAAAACGCCCCAATCCAAATATTTTATCAGGGCCTTTCTCATTTCGGACTCATACTCCTCATTGGAAGAGTCCTTTGAGATCAATATCTCCTCGAGGGGCAATCCCAAAGAATCCGCTTGCTGCTCGAGCAAAGTCTGCCGCACGCCATGCATACTAACCCTGTCATAACCTTTAGTTATGGTGGTCAACAATGCTGAGATCTCGTAACCCTTTTTCGCCTGGAGCTCGTAAAGAGCAATAGCGCTATCTTTGCCACCGCTCCAGGCAAGAAGAATTCTCTCAGGCACTATTATACCCTAACGCACTTCGAAATGCTTCTACACCAGCTTCAACACAAACGTCCGCTCAGGGTATTGGCCTCTACAGAACTAGGGAAACATGCCTCTCAAAGTCATGGCAGTCGCTATCCGACTTACCGCAACCATGTAAGCCGCTGTTCTCAGGTCCACTTTCTCTTCCTGGCTAGTCTCAACCACCTCGTCGAAGGCAACCGTCATGATCTTCTGTAGGTGGTCGTTTACCTGGGCTTCATCCCAGAAGAAAGATTGCAGGCTTTGTACCCACTCAAGGTACGAGATTATAACTCCACCCGTGTTAGCCAGTATGTCGGGGACAACGAATATGCCCTTATCATACAGAATCTTGTCCGCCTCAGGGCTAGTTGGCCCATTTGCGCCTTCTATGATTATCCTGGCCTTAACCGATGGTGCATTGTTTTCGGTTATTTGGTCCCCAATCGCTGCAGGCACTAAGATATCGCACTCTAGTTCCAAAAGTTCAGCATTGGTTATAGTCTCAGCGGCTTTGTAACCGATCACTGAGCTGGTTTCCTTCTTATAACGGAGCAGATCCTCGACATCTAAGCCCTTGGGGTTATAAACGCCGCCTTTAGAATCACTTACACCTATTATCCGACAGCCCTCTCTCGCCAGGAGTTTAGTCGCCGCCGAGCCCACGTTTCCAAAGCCCTGCACCACAACTGTGGCCTCACTAAGATCCAAATCCAAATGTTTGGTTGCCATCCGGGCTATGATCATGCATCCGCGTCCTGTAGCCTCAAACCTGCCCTTGCTGCCACCTATCTCGAGGGGTTTGCCTGTGGTGACCGCTGGCACGGAATAGCCTCTCCCCATACTATATGTGTCCATGATCCAAGCCATGATCTGGGGGTTGGTACCTACATCGGGGGCCGGGATATCGCTTTCCGGGCCTATCAACATCGTAATTTCGCTGGCATAACGCCGAGTTAACCTCTCCAACTCATTTAAGGACATCATCTTCGGGTCGCATATGACCGCCCCTTTAGCACCTCCAAACGGTATATTAACTACCGCGGTCTTCAAAGTCATCCTAGCCGATAAGGCCCTCACCTCATCCAGCGTGACATCCGGATGGTAACGAATTCCCCCTTTCGCCGGCCCTCGAGCATGGTTGTGCACCACCCTAAAGCCAGTAAAAACCCTCACTGCCCCGTCATCCATTCTTACTGGAAAGTGAACTATTAACTCCCGCTCGCATTCCCTAAGTCTGATGCGGCATGTTTCATCAACCTTCATCTTCTCGCAAACGGTGTCAATCTGCTCAGTTATGGTCTCAAATGCTCCTCTCCTAATGCCTGCACTCATCAATGCGCCTCCTTAAATAAAATACAGGGGAAATTATGTTTGCTTCGAATCATGCCGTTCTCTTCATGGAAATTATCCACCCTAAGGCCTAATTTTTCAAGTAATTGGCTCACTTGAAGCTCCCTTCTATATGGCTCCTGTTAAATACCTCCGCCTTAATCTTTCAAACAACGATACAAACTCTGGCGACTTCATGGGTGTACCTCCTTTCTTGGTTATTGTTTTTCTCTCCAGAAAGGGTACACCCTAAATTCATTTTCAGCAATATATCTTACATAACCTCTCTATCGTAGGTTTCTGTCCACTTTCTATATTGTTCTTCAATCTTCTTATCTTTCGTTTTAATCTCCCTTCTAATAGGGGGAACAATAATTCCACTTATGAGATTACATAGCGAATGCATTAATATGCATGGATAAATGAGGCTTTCTATAAAGTCATGAGGTCCAAAAAGTCACACTATTCGCTCTGTCACAGGATGCCTCACGAAAAGAATTACCATTGCCGCTATCACAGCGTAAACACCAAACAATGCGCATGTCCAGGTACTACCTCCAGACCTATCCATTAGAAGGCCTCCTATGAAAGGACCTGCCCAGCTTGCAATAAATCCGTATGCTGTGAAGATAATTCCGAAAATTGCCCCATAATGCTTTGTTCCAAACAAGTCCATAATCAGAGAAGCTGAAACAGCAAATAGCGTCCCAAACATAAGGCCAGCAAAAAGAGCGCATGTGAATATCAGAGGGAAATTAGCTGATGAAAGGAACGCAAGGACGAAGAAACCTAGCATTCCCATTAGAAAGGCGGAAAACAAGGTATATATTCTGCCTATTTTGTCCGATAAAGCCCCCATAGTGAACCTGCCGACACCATTTGTTATGCTGAAAGCTACCAAACATGTAGCTGCCAATCCGGGGGTGAGACCCAGCGACCCACCGATTGATGTAATAAGCCCTGCCATCCCTATTCCCGCTGCTCCCACTGTAGCCCAACAAATCCATATTTGCCAAAAGGGCATACATCTTGCCGCTTGTTTCACCGTGAAGGATACCTCTTCCCTTGTTCCTATATTCTTGTCTCCCCTATCCTGCCGGGAATTTATGCTCTTTCCATAAGGGGTACGCTCTGGAAATTCTGAAAGTTGAGCAAATGCCAAACAAATTCCGAATAAAAGTGCCGCGGCAAATATTATCACCACAGCGTAGCCATGACTAAGGAATATCACCCGGAAAGCTGGAATCATACACGCCGCTGATAAACCAAAAAACAAGTCAACCGCTCCTGCTGCTAATCCTCTTTTCCCTTGAAGCCATTTCTGCGCACTAGTCAGTGCCGGTATATACAGAAAACAAGTTCCAGCGCCAAACAAGAATGCAAATAGATACAACGTCTGAACATTGGGAACAATCAGAAAAAGAAGAACAGCAGCCGCATCTGCGAAAGCCCCGATAGTCATAGTTTTTCTGGCCCCCAGCCTGTCAGATATGCGCCCGGCAAAGGGCATAACGCACCCCAAAGCTAATATGATAAATGTCATAACTAAGGCAACATTGGCCACCCCTGTATTAAATTTCTCTACCCAATAAGGTATGAGCAGCCCTATCAAACCGAAGTTTATGGCACCTGGCATCCAGGTAACGAGGCCACAACTTAGGAGTGCAAGCCACTTCCTCGTTTCCAGCGACATACTCCGTGCTATAGCATTTCTCCTTCTGCCAGTTTAAGTTTTCCGACTTGGCGTGATGATAACTGCCAAGAGCCTTCAATATCTCCTAATATACTTTCATTTGGGGCACCAACAGCTAACGTTGAGCTTTTGCTCAGGCTTATCAAAAAATTAACTCCAGCAATTTAAGTATGACAGGTTCAACTATACCAGAGACTTTTTCATCCCTTTCTGCTTTTTTCAAATCTGGACCATAGGGCGTTTTTTCCATGAGCAATGTTTGATCTCACAATGTAGAGAAGTTGTGCAGCTTTCTTAAATTTTTCCTTTGTATCGCTTGACTTAATATATACGAAATTCGCTTTTTGCTCCATTTTGAGTAAGCGAACCGCACGCGCCGCAGAGCGGAAATTCTCAATTCGTTACGGTGGAGCTCTGCCACAGGCGTTTCACTTCTCGGGCCAGGCTGGGATGACCCTTGAGCTCTGGGTCTGCCTTAACT